>JAZQFQ010000048.1:0-2115 GCA_045539595.1 Eubacteriales bacterium
CCGAGGATACGTTCTACAAAAACGGATACTACCTGACGCGGGAGACGGATTTCATCCCCGAGGTGGTGGCCGCCGCCTTTGATCTGAAAGTCGGGGAATCCGCGAAGGTGGAAAGCGATTACGGCACTCACTACATCCTGCGTCTGGAGATGGATGAAAAGCCGTATGTCAACGAAGAAAATGCGGATTTCTTCGGAAGCATCGAAGCCGATGCGAAAAACGCGGATTTCCGTGCCTATCTGGAAACCCTGCTGCCTGAGATTGAAGTCAATGAGGCAGAAATTGAAAAATACAGCATCCGCGATGCGGTGATCAATTACTCGATTTAACAATGGAAAAAGGAGGTGTCGCATGTAGCAATGCGTCACCTCCGCGAGCTTTCCCTTGGCCGCTGATGCGGCCATTTTTTGCCCGACATAGGCAAAAACTCGGGCAATCTCGCCGCAAATTTCTACGAAATTTCGAATTTTTACGTGCGAACGTAAAAATTCGGGGCTATTGCATCTACTTGCAATAGCCCCTTTTGTATCAGGTTTCGGTGAAGGGAATAACCGGCGCGGTTTGATTGTAATTCTCCGCGGATGTGATGACTATCAGATCCTGCAGATCGCAGTAGTTGTCCCCATTTACATCGGCATGGGGGGAGGCGGCCTCCTGTATGGGATGAGAGTAGGTCAAGGAAGACGTGAGTACGATGACATCCACCAGATCCACACTGCCATCGTTGTTTACATCGCCCGCTTGCAGGGTGATATGAGCGATAGCACGATTTTCGTGGGCTGTCAAATCCACATCCTCTGCTCCCACCGTGATGCCGGTAATGGTGTAGGGAAGATGTCTGTCTTTTGTACACACCAGATCGTAGGTGCCAGGGGACACATTCTCCAGACAGAATGTCTGGGTGATTTCGCCGCTTCCGCTCTGGATTCCACTCACCGTGGAATACTTGACGATACCTCCCTGCTTCAGCTGGATCGTTGTGGGAGTGCCGGGGTAGAACGAGGTGATTTCTCCTGTCACTGAGGATTTGTGCACGGAAAAATCGTTCAGCACAAACACGCCGTCGTGATTCTTGTCGGTTTCGCTTTTCCAGCAGTTGGTGTTGAAGTAAAGCTTTCCGTCGCCGGCAATTCCGCAATCCTCCATCTCAAAGGCACGGGGATAATCGGAGCTTTCGATATAGAAAATCAGATTTTCCTCCGGCTGCAGGGTGCCGGGGGCCTTGGACAGATCAAAGCCGAGGATCAGACTTTGATAGACGGTTTCAATTTTATAGCAGCCGGCGTAGGTGGCATACAGAATGTCATCGTGAATATAGATTCCCTGATTGGCGAAATCGTTGAAATTACGGGGTTGTCCATCGATATTCACCTGGGTGGAATCCAGATAGCATTTGATGGTCACGGGGATGTTGCCGGATGTGGCCTGGAACGAGATGGATCCGGTGGAGATGGTTGTGAAACTCCATTTGTATGCGAATGTAACCGTTTGGGAGTCGATTTTGTAAACAGCCATGCCGGAGGGATTGAAATTACCGCCGTTATAACTCAACGTATACCGGGCGCGCTGATACAGCGTATCGTCCCGGATTTCAAACACAATGATGTTGCCGGTTTCAATATCGTTGCCGGAGGCAAGAACAAACAGATACTCTTTGCCGTCCACAACGGCGAAATCCATATCGTTGGCATGGCCCAGATTGGTAAAGGATGTGGTGCCGTTGGCGCCGTTTTTCATCAGACAGGTACTGCCGGTATCCTTGTGAACGCGGTGGATTACGGCATTGGTGTTGTCTCCCTGGATCATGGCGGAGTACAGATAGGTGCTGCCGGCCGCAAATCCCTGGGTAGAGGTGCATCCGTTTGACTGATGCAGGGTTGGGGCGATCTGGGTGTATGCATCGTCATACAGAATGTCGGCGGCATCGGCGGTGCCGGGAATCAAACAGGGCGACAACAACAGAAGGGCGCAGACGAGAAAAACGGAAAGGCGCGCGGGAACGTGTTTCATGGTTGTATCTCCTCCTTATCCGATGGATCGGGCGATGCCCGGTTTTCATTATTTTTTGCTGGGGAAGGTGTAATCGTTCATCACCAGAACGCCGTCGTAATCGGA
>JAZQFQ010000049.1:0-29924 GCA_045539595.1 Eubacteriales bacterium
GTGCAGATCATGCAGCAAAAACTGTACGATCTCATCCATTTTGGGAGAAATCACGCAAACGCGGCGCTTGATATTCAATCCGAAAATGAAACGATCCACGATCATGCCGCCGAAATAGGTTCCCAGCACGCTGAGCACCACAGTCTTGCTGTCGTAACAGAAGGCGGAGGATAGGGCAACGGCAATGCCCGCCACCGATCCCGCTTTGCCCAGATCCATTCGCAGATACTTATTCATGATTTTCGCCACAATATCCAGACCGCCTGAGGACGCATTGCAGGAAAACAGAATTGCCATGGCCAATCCCACCAGAAGAATGTAACAGATAACATCCAAAAGCGGATCCTGTGTAAGTGATTGAAAATTGGGGAAAATGATTTCCAGAACACCGAGCACACCAGGCAAAAGAATGCATGTATACACCGTTTTTGCCCCGAACTCCGGACCGATCAGAAGAAATCCCAAAATCAGAAGAAACACATTCAGCAAAAGCGATAGCACCGACACGGGCAAGGGGATGAAATTGCTGAGGATCATGGCCAGAGCCGAACCGCTTCCCACGGCCACATGGCTGGGCAGCATGAAAAAATAGATGGCGCAGGCCGCCAGAATGGCCCCGCCGGTAATGACCAGATATTCCTTCACCGCGTGCACAAGGGCGGTACGCTTCGTGTTCTCCAAACGATGTCACTCCTGTTCGTTTTCCTATCCACACCAATATATCACAGAAATAAACGGATGTCCATAGATATTTGTTAATTCGTAAATGCTCAGCCTGAAATAAGTATCTTTTGGCGGCACGGCACCAAATCAATTGACACCGCGCCCCGTCAATGCTATAATAGTTTTATAAGTAAAGCGGTACGTTTCCTGCCGCAAGTAAAAGGAGCATGATCATGAGCAACACCAGAAAAAACTTCGGATTTACCCACAAAAGCGGCATTCTCATGCCGGTAAGCAGCCTGCCCTCTCCCTACGGAATCGGCACCTTCGGACGCGGAGCCTTTGACTTCATCGATTTCCTGGATGAATGCGGTCAGAAGTGCTGGCAGGTACTGCCGCTCAATCCCACCTCCTACGGCGACAGCCCCTACCAATCCCCTGCCTCCATCGCCGGCAATCCCTACTTTATTGACCCGGATATTCTGCACAAAGAAAAATTGCTGACAAAAGAGGATCTGGATGAAGTCCGTCGGGACTGCCCCCGAGTGGACTACGGATGGCTGTTCAACACCCGCTATCCCCTTTTGCGTAAAGCCTACGCCCGGTTCACGCCCGATCGTGCCTTCGGTGCGTTCTGCCGCAAAAATGCCGAGTGGCTGGAGGATTATGCGCTGTTCATGGCGTTGAAGGTACACTACGGATACCGTCCGTGGACCCAGTGGGAGCCTTGCCACAAGGACATCACATCCGCCCGGGAACACAGAGCGGAATTGGAGGCGGAGTGCGGATTCTGGAAATGGATCCAGTACACGTTCATGAAGCAGTGGCGTGCGGTCTATGACTACGCCCATGAAAAGGGCATCTCCATCATCGGGGACATGCCCATCTACGTGGCCCACGACAGCATGGATGTATGGCGTGCCCCCGATCAGTTCCTGCTGGATGAGAATTACAATCCCACCGTGGTAGCGGGATGCCCGCCGGACGGCTTCTCCGAGGACGGCCAGCTGTGGGGCAATCCCATTTACAACTGGGAGCGCATGAAGGAGGACGGATTCCGCTGGTGGCTGGATCGGGTGGAGAAGAATTTCGCTCTGTACGATCTGGTGCGCATCGATCACTTCCGGGGCTTCGCGGGATACTATTCCATTCCCTACGGTCACAACACCGCCCGGTACGGCACATGGAACAGCGCCCCCGGCAAGGAACTCTTCCGCTGTGTCCGCGAGAAATTCCCACGCGGACGGATCATCGCGGAGGATCTTGGCTTCATTACCGAGGACGTGCGGGAACTGCTGACGGAGACCGATTTCCCCGGCATGAAAATCCTGCAGTTTGCGTTCTATGACGAGGACAGCGAATACCTGCCCCGCACCTATACAACGGACAACTGCATTGTGTACACCTCCTCCCACGACTCCGATTGCACACTGACCTGGCTGCGCAATCTGCAGGGCGATGCTCTGGCCCGCTTCAAGCGGGAATGTCCCCGCAAGAAGGGGCAAAGCGCCACCTACGCCACCATTGAACTGGCCATGCGCTCCCGTGCCAATCTGGCGGTGATTGCCATCCAGGACTATCTGGAACTGACAAACGAGGAGGGCCGCATGAACGTGCCGGCCGTTGCCGAGGGCAACTGGTCCTGGCGTATCAGCCCCCGCTACGCTACGGCAAAGCGGATCGAGATGATCCGCAATATGGCGAAGGCCACAAAACGGCATAAATAATCTCACGTATGGCAGGTGATACTATGAAACACAAAGGACTGCGTTTTATATCCCTTGCGTTGCTTGTATGGATGATTCTATCCCTTATTCTCACTGCCTGTACTCCTGAAATCCCCGCCCCGCCGGACACGGAGGGGGAGGTAACCGAAACCGATCCGCCCGAAAGCGAATACACTCTGACCAAGGAGCCGGGGCACAATCAGATCACGTTCTACTGGTCCTACCCCGGCGAAATCAAGAACGCCGATGTGTGGGTCTGGTGGGACGGACGGGATGGGCAGGGCTACCTCCTGCACGAATGTGAATACGGCGCGAAGGCCGTGGTCAATGTACCCATCGGCATCAAGCGGGTCGGGTTCATTGTGCGGCGGGACTGCTCCGATCCGGGCGGAAATTCCTGGGGATCGGCCACCAAAGATTACGCGGAGGATCGCTTTGCTGTCATCGAGGGCAGTGACACATTTGTCTATCTCAAAACCGGCGATGCTACACAATACACCAGCACAGACGGAGGAAAAACTCTATCCATGATACAGAAAATCAATTTGGCTGGCATGACGGATTTTCACACGATCCGCTATGTGGCCTCCGCCAGAATCACCCTCACCGGGACCAATCAGGTCAAGGTGTACGAAAACGGCGCTCCCCTGACGGTGACGGAGATCTCCGATCCCGGCCGGGAAAGCGTATCGGGATTCATCACCGTAGCCGAAGTACTGGATCTGACGAAATCCTATGAGATTGAAATCGAGGGATGCGGCCGGGCGGCCGTGATCCCCACAAAGATCTTTGACTGCGCGGAGTTTCTCGACAAGTACACCTATGACGGGGACGATCTGGGTGCTTCCCTGCAGGATAGCGGCACCACATTCAAAGTATGGGCTCCCACCGCATCCCGCGTGGTGCTGGATCTGTATCACGCCGGCAACGGCGAGGATGCCTATCAGCACATCGATATGGTGCAGGGAGATCACGGCGTGTGGTCCCACAGGGCGGACTGCGGCCACGGCACCTATTACACCTACACGGTGACCACGGCAGCGGGCACGCAGACTGCCAGCGATCCCTACGGACGCGCCGCCGGTCTCAACGGAGAGCGGAGCATGGTGGTAGATCTGTCCCGCACCGATCCCGACGGATGGGCAGCGGATGCAGATTTTGCCGTCGGCATAGACAGTTACTCCGATGCCGTCATCTGGGAAGTCCATGTGCGGGATTTCAGCAACCGGATCGCTTCGTCCCAGTATAAAGGGAAATATCTGGCTTTCACGGAGCGGGGGCTGGTCAATGAGGCCGGTATTCCCGTGGGCGTGGATTATCTGGTGCAGCTCGGCATCACCCATGTGCATCTTCTCCCCGTATACGATTACGCTACGGTGGACGAGGGCAATCCGGACGCCGGCTTCAACTGGGGATACGATCCCAAGAATTACAACGTGCCCGAGGGCAGTTACTCCACCGATCCCTATCACGGCGAGGTGCGCATCGGGGAATTCAAGCGGATGGTGCAGTCCCTTCATGAAGCCGGCATCGGTGTCATCATGGATGTGGTATACAACCACACCTACGATGCCAACAGTTCCTTTAACCGCATCGTTCCCTACTACTACTACCGTTACAATGAAACCGGAGCCAACACCAACGCCAGCGGATGCGGCAACGATACCGCCTCCGAGCGGTATATGTTCGGCAAGTTTATGGCGGACAGCGTCCGCTACTGGGCTAAAGAATACCACCTGGACGGATTCCGTTTTGATCTGATGGGCCTGCACGATCTGGCTACCATGCAGAATGTGGAAACTGCCATCCACGAAGTCAATCCCGAGGCACTGATTTACGGCGAGGGATGGACCATGGGTGCCACCATAGACGGAAGTCCCCAGGCAAACCAGGGCAACATCAGCCGTATCGAAAAGACCGGCGACGCCATCGGCACCATCGCCGTGTTCAACGATGTGATCCGGGACGGTCTCAAGGGCAGTGTGTTCCAGCACACCTCCCAGGGATATATCAACGGAGCCGGTGCATCCAATATCGGAAAAGTGCGGTTCGGCATCAGCGGCGGCTCCATCAGCGGCTTCGGCTGGAAGGTGGAGAATGCCATGGTCATCAACTATATGAGTGCCCATGACAATCACTCTTTGTGGGATAAGTTGTCCATCGCCAACGCCGGCAGCAGCCAGGAGGAGCGCGCGGCCATGAACCGGCTGGGCGCGGCGATTCTGATGATTTCCCGGGGCACGCCCTTCTTCCAGGCGGGCGAAGAAATGCTCCGCTCCAAGGACGGAAACGAAAACAGCTACAACGCCTCGGACGCCGTCAACAACATCCGCTGGGAATTGCTGACCCCCGATTCAAACGAATACAAAACGATGCAGTACTACAAAGGATTGATCGAAATGCGGAAAGACCACGACATTCTCCGTAAAGGTGACGTATCCTTCGCCGATTTGGGGAACGGACGGCTGGAGATCCGCTTCGGTGATGGGGCTTTGGCCGTCATCAATCCCGCCGACACCGCTTTCGCTTATACACTGGACGGCGAGTGGCATCTGGTCGCCGATGAAAACACAGCCGGTGCGGAAACAATCGCTGTCGAGCAGGGCGAAGTACAGGTGAGCCCGCGCAGCGTGCGCATCTATGTAAAAAAATAACCCGGCAATATAAGAAAAACAGGACTGCTGTACAGCAGTCCTGTTTTTATGCAATCGGATGATTATGCCTCGGCAGGTGCGGCCGCGAAGGTTACCTCGTAAGGATCCTTAGCCATGGAGGATGCCTTCAGGGAGATCACCAGGGTGTTGTCCGCGGTGAGCTTACCCTCGGTTACGTTGCCTTCGCTGTCGGTGAAGGTGAAGGTGTTTCCATCCAGCACGTAAGTACCGTTTGCGGATACACCCTCGTAGGGAGTGCCGCCCATATCAAAGGTTACCTTATAGGAGAAAGTACCGTCAGCGCCAACCGTTGCGGTGTAGTTGTATACTACGGTGCCGGCCATCTGGCTGGTTTTCTCATAAGCGGCCGTATAGGTTCCCTCGGCGAGAGTGAAGGATGCGGGAGCAAAGGTTACCTCATAGGGATCCTTAGCCATAGCGGATGCCTTCAGGGAGATTACCAACGTATTGTCCGCAGTCAGTTCGCCTTCGGTTACATTGCCTTCGCTGTCGGTGAAGGTGAAAACGTTCCCCTCCAGGGTGTATGTACCGTTGGCGGATACGCCCTCGTAGGGAGTGCCGCCCATATCAAAGGTTACCTTATAAGAGAAAGTACCGTCGGCGCCCACGGTAGCAGTGTAGTTGTAAACAACAGTACCGGCCATGGCGCTGACCTTCTCGTAAGCGGCGGCGTAAGTGCCCTCGGCAATGGTGAAGGTAGCGGTGGGCTCGTCTGCGGGATCCTCAGCGGGTGCGGTGGTATCGGCGGGAACTTCGCTCTGGTATGTGAATACGATGTCACCTACCAGTTGCAGCTGTACCTGTGCAATGCCGTAGGGGAAATCGGATGTCAGTTTCAAAGTGCCATCCTTCTGCACCACGAAGGTGGATACTCTCTCATCCGTATAGGAAAGAGTATAGCAGTCGTCGGTCAGCGCGTAGGTACCGCTTCCCTTTTCCGTGCCCTCTGCATCGGTGAGCAGGAAGGTAGCATCGGGTTTCAGAGTCAGAACGAAGTTCCAGGTCATATTCATACCTTCGGCGGCATAGGAGGAAGTGGCGGTGTACACACCGGCTTTGAATTCGCCCTCGTTCTTGGCGGGAGCCGCGGGGGTTTCATCGGTATCAGCGGGAGTGCTGTCGGAAGTATCCGGCACATCGGGGGTGTCGGGAGTGTCGTTATTGGTGCAGGCGGCGATAGAAAGCACAACGGCCGCCATCAAAAGTGCGATAAGAATGCGTTTCATAATAGGGTCTCCTATTTTCAAGAATGATATTTTTCCCAAAGGGTTTCAAACAGTTCTTTGGATTGGGGTTCAATGGTATTGTCTGCGGTACGGCGCAGATAGATGGACAAGGCGATCTTCTCATCCTCACCCACAATGGCGATGCTGAGACTTTCCTTGCCGCCGCAGAGAACCTCGCGGACAAGGAACACGGCATAGAAGGAACCGCTCATAAGCAGCGACGTAAGGGACATCGTATCGCTGTCCTGCTTAAGGATCTTCATACCCATACGGTCCAGCGCCTTCGGCAAAGCGGTGGTCAGCTGCACCACCACGCTGCCCGTATCCAAATGGAGCATGACCTCAGGCAATTCCGTCAGCCCGTCATAGATGCTGTCAAAATCCGCCACGGGAACGGACACCGCCGTCGGCATAGCGTCCAGAAGCTGCCAATCGGTGATCTTCAACTCCTCCGCCACGGTGCGCAGATGGGCATCGGGATGGGCGGCGTAATACTCCGCCACACGCTCACTCAAACTCTGCTTGCGATGGGGATTGACGGGATGCAGATGATTCTTCTTCATATCCTCCTGCATGGCCTTGATGCAGTGAGGCACGGTGTAGTACTGGGCATGGGCGGCAATGCATTCACGGCATTTGCCGAAATTAGGACACTTGGGGTTACAGGGGCAGGACAGATCCAATACTATATTTTCCATTGGCTCATTCTCCTTTTCCACTCCAATGACATCTTGCCATGTGATCCGGCCCTACCATAGTGGCAGGCGGCAGGGGGGCAGTTCGACAAGTCTCGCAGGCGCGGGGACACCGGCTGGCAAAGCGGCAGATATCCGGCGGATTGATGGGGCTTCGCGCCTCGCCGGAGAGGATGATGCGCTCCCGATCCTTCTGCGGATTGACCTCCAGAATGGCGGACATCAGGGCCTCTGTATACGGCGTGCGGGGATCGGCGAAGATCGCATCCGTGGAGCCGCTTTCCATCACCTCGCCCAGATACATAACGGCCATATGCTCGGTAATGTGCTTGATCAGGGACAGATTGTGAGAGATGAACAGATAGGTCAGCCCGAATTCCTCCCGCAGATCCAGCAGCAGATTGCAGATCTGCGAATGGACGGACACGTCCAGGGCCGAGGTAGGCTCGTCGCAGATGATGAGTTCCGCATTGGCGATGAGAGCCCGGGCGATGGCAATTCTCTGGCGCTGGCCGCCGGAGAATTCAAACACATACCGATCCAGATCCCGGAGAGACAGTCCCACCTTCTCCACCAGAGCGGCTGCCCGTTCTCTTAGAACGCGCTCATCCCGCTCCCCCGCGATATACAGGGGTTCGGAGATGATCTGCCACACCGTAAAGCGGGTGTTGAGGGACGAATAAGGATCCTGGAAGACGGTCTGCATATGACGGCGGACCTCTTTCCACTCAGATGCCTTGCTCGCCGCGGTCATGGTATGGCCAAAGCACTCGAAGGAGCCCGATGTGATGGGCACAAATCCAAGGATCGCATTGGCCAAAGTGGATTTTCCGCATCCGGATTCCCCCACCAGACCGTAGATCTCGCCGCGGCGAATCTCAATATTGACATTCTGCACGGCAGACAGCCGATCCGGCTTGCCAAACACATTTTTCTTGATTTTGAAATCGACGGTTAAGTCGTTGGTTTTCAGAATTACTTCTCCCATAATTCCTCCACCTCATAGTAACAACGAATTTTCCTGCCGTTTCCCCGATCAAACAGCGGCGGCTGTTTGGCACGGCACAGATCGGTGCAGTACGCACAGCGATTGGAGAAATAGCATCCCGCCGGCTTGTTCATGGGATGGGGCACATTGTGGGGGATCTGGACAAACCGATCCACCTTCTCCTCCATACCGGGGATCGTATCGATCAGCGCCTTGGTATAGGGATGGCGGGGACTCGTCAGGATTTCGTCCACCGTCCCCTCCTCCACGATCTTGCCGCAGTACATGACGTACACGCGATCCGCCATCTCACGGACAACGCCCAGATCGTGGGTGATCATGAGCAGGGACATTTTCTCCTTCTCGCACCGTTCGGTAATCAGTTGCAGAATCTGCGCCTGGATCGTTACGTCCAGAGCCGTGGTGGGCTCATCGGCGATGAGCAGGCGTGGGGACAGGGATGTGGCCATGGCGATGAGAATTCTCTGCTTCAGACCGCCTGAAAGCTCGTGAGGATACTGTCCTGCACGCATTTCCGGATCAGGGATGCCTACCTTTTTCATCATTTCGATGGAGTGACGGCGAGCCTCCTTGGGTTTCCTATGCATATGGTAGATGAACACCTCGTCGAGCTGCTCACCGATGGTCATAACCGGATTGAGGAAGGTGGACGGATCCTGGAAGATCATGGCCATTTCCTCGGCCCGCAGGGCCAGCATTTCCCCTTCGGTCTTTTCCAGAATATTGTGGATGGTGCCGTCATGGGACACAAATTCAAATGTATCCGCCGTAATATAGGCCGGGGGCGTTGTATGCAGCTTCATGCAGGCCAGACCGGTCACGCTTTTTCCGCATCCGGATTCGCCCACAATGGCGACCCGTTCGCCCTCGCCTACATGGATATCCACGCCTTCCACGGCGCGCACGAAATCATCGCCGACACGGAACAGGATTTTCAGATTCTTAATTTCGAGCACATTCATGGGATCTGCCTCCTGTCACGTATTCCTGCTTCAAGGCCAAGGCCTCGTCTTCACTGATATCGGTCATTTCCGCAAAGACCGCCTCGGCGGCTGCTTCAGGAGCAATGCCCTGCCGCTTTACGTCCTTTTTGCGCTTCATGCGGGGATTCATGATCTCCTCCAGCGCATAACCGATCTGCATAAATCCGAAAACGGTAATGAAGATGGCCACGCCGGGAGCCAGCACCCATGCCCACAGACCGGATGTGAAGGCACTCTCCTGTGCCGCCACAAGGATTTTACCCCAGCTCATGACGGAGGGATCACCCAGTCCGATAAAGCTGAGTCCCGCTTCCGCGATCATGAAACCGGCGCAGGAAAGCGCGCAGTTCATAATCAGCAGATGAGAAACGGAGGGCATAATGTGACGGAACATAATATAGGTTTTGGAACCGCCGGACAGCTCCGCCGCCCGGATGTAGTTCATATTCATGATAGAGAGCACCTGGGCACGGACCATTCTCGCTGTACCGCACCAGCCGATCAAGGTGAAAATGGCAATCATCATCACATAGCTGGAGGACAGATTGCTCATGATCATCATAAGCGGAGTGGTGGGGATAACGAGCAGCACGTTGATAATATTGAGAATCACGGCGGCGCTGACCTTGCCGAAATAAGCGGAAACGATACCCAGCGTGGCACCCAGCAGGGTGACGCACAGGCCCGTTGTCACGCCGATAATCAAGGAAATCCGCGCACCGTACAAAATCTGTGTCAGAATATCGATACCGTTTTTATCCGTACCGAGGAGATGCTCTGCCGAGGGCTTGGCAAGTCCGCCGGCGATATCGTAGTCATCCAACTGATACGGGGTGAGGTAGGGGGCAAACACCGCCGCCAGTACCACGACTCCCACCAGGATCACACCGACTCTTCCCTTCGGATGAGTGATGATCTTCCACAAAAACTTTCCGATCGCCCGGAGTGCGGCGAGGACATAACGCAAAATCTTTTTCACGGTTATACCTCCTTCACTCTGGGATCGAACTTATGGTACACCAGATCCGTAATGAAGTTGCAGACCACGGTGATCACGGCGAACAGAAGAAGGATCGCCTGCGAGAGCAGATAGTCGCCGTTGTTGCAGGCGTCAAGAAGAAGCTGTCCCATGCCGGGCCAGGAGAAAATCTTCTCCATCAGCACGCTGCCGCCCATCAGTCCCGCCATGGACATACCCACATTGGTGATCAGAGGAAGAAGCGCATTGCGGAAGGTGTGCTTATACAGCACCACCTGGGCGGGCAATCCTTTGGCGCGGGCGGTCAGGATGTAATCCTCGCCGGTTACGGCGATCATACTGTTGCGCACCAGCAGGGCGTAGGAGATGATTCCGGAGAACACGGAGATCATCACAGGCAACGCGGCGTGATACGCCACGTCCACGATATCCGCCAGCGGCACCGATGCAAAGAGAGCCGCCGTCAAAGAGACGGGCACACCGATGAAGATGCACAGATTCTTTTTGCTCAGAAGTTTCAGCACAACCGACAGCACGACACCGACAGCCAAAACGATCAGGAACAGACTGCCGTTCATGGACAGAGTGTAGCCTGCTGTCATAGCCCCGCGATACGGGAATATCTTATACGTAAATGCGAAAAGCATAACGGAAACAAGGGCCAGCCAGAACGAGGGGATCGCTGTGGTAACGCCCGACAGCCAAAGCAGGACCTTGTCCGCTGCATGTTCTCTCCGTTTACCGGCCACGGCACCGTAAAGGATACCGAAGGTAATGGAGATGAGCATAGAGGACACGGTCAGCACCATGGACCAGGGAATACGGCTGAACATTACTTTCCACACGGAATCTTTATAGTAATGGGATTCGCCGAAATCCAAGGTGAACACTCGTCCGAGATACTTCAGATACTGCACAATCAGCGGGTCGTTGAAACCGTTGGCCTCACGAATCTGTTCCCGAAGGGCCAGAGCATCCTCAGGCACACCGGCATAGTACGGCTGGGCGGGATCACTAAAGATCATTCTCGGCAGGAAGAAGTTCAGTGTTATGATGATGAAAAGCACAAACAGCGAGCTTAACACTTTTTTCAGGTAATAGCCTTTCATTACTCTTTCCTCCGATGGGATAATTTACGTTATTCTGCCACTTTGTGCAGATACCGGATGGAGTAGCTGTTCCAAATGGAGGAGCCTTCCATCTCGATCCATCCGTCCCACTTATGGGCGGTATAGAAGGTGATGGTATTCTCCGCAAAGAGAGGAATCTCAATAGCCAAATCCGCCACGTAGGATTGCACCTGACGGCAGAGAGCGTACTGCTCCTCTGTATCGGATGCCAGCTCCATCTCGGAAATCATAGAAATCAGTTTCTCGTCCTTGATACCCGAGTAATTGAACAGGCGAACGGAATCGCTGCCGGGATAGACGCTGTAACGTGCGCTGTACATCAGCAGTTTGTCGGCGGTAAAGGATACGCTGTTGATAATCATATCGAAGTCCGCGTGGTTGTTCTGCTTGATGTCCTCGCCATAAGTGGAGGTTGCCTGATCGTACTCCAGGGTTATGCCGATCTGGGCAAGCTGGGCAGCCAGCGCCTTCACGGTCACTTCCTTATCCGGGGTGGCAAACACGCGCAGCGTAATACCGCGGCTTCCGCTGTCATCCATCTTATAGGATGTGGTGTCCAGCAGCTCATTGGCGGCCGCCACATCGGTCTTGTGATACACATAGTTGCCGTTTTCGTCCAGATAGGCATTGTCGTAGTAATCCTGCACCAGGCAGTCACCCACGGGCACGCCCATGCCGTGAAGCACCTCGTCGATCAGTTTCTGCTGATCGATGCAAAGGGAGATGGCACGCCGGATTTCGTAGGAATATCCGTTGAAGCCGCCCTCCTTGAAGGCACCGTAGGGGCCCACATTGAACAGAAGCGTCGTAACAAACGCGTTATTTACGGAGGAAATCTTCACATTGCTGTAGTCGCTGTTGGAGGCAACGGCGTACGCCTTGGAGGATGTGACCGTATCCATCATCAGATCGATGCTTCCCTCCCGCATGGCGTTGATCAGAACGTCCTCGTTGCTCATCAGGATCACGGATATGTTCTTGATGGGCTCGCCGGCGAACATTTCTTTCAGGAGAGTTTCATCATAATCGTCACGCAAGGTAACGGTGATGGTGCTGTCCTCGATGTAATCCCCCTCGGCGATATAGTACGCACCCGTGCCCACAGGAGACAGATTCTTCTCCTTGGAGGGATTGCGCACCGTCTGCCAGATGTGCTTGGGCAGAATGACGATGGAGTTGCAGATGGACTTCATGGAGGTGTAGTTGTTGCTGGCGAGAATGAATTCAAAATCGCCGTCCACAACAGAACTCTCATGATAATCGGTCAGGAAGTACGCCTGGCTGCCGAGAGCACCGGCGTGCTTGATGATGTAGTCAAAAGTGAATTTGATATCCTCGGCGGTGAACGGCGTGCCGTCGCTCCAGGTGTAATCTTCGATCACATCGAAGCGGAAGCGCATCCAGTTGGTCTTGGGAACCGTAATCACCGCCCGGGCCAGAAATTCATCCTCGGTTTCGGTGATAGCAATACCGTTCTCGTCAAAGCCAAAACGGATGGATTCTCTCTCACACTGAGCCTTCCACTGCTCCTCGGTGGGATCGAAGTACTCGTACCCGTACACACTTCCCTCCTGCTTAGGAAGAGCGCCCTCATACTTGAGCAGGCCATCCGTAAAAGCAAGAGGATTGCTGGCGGTATCAATGGGAGTATACACCGTTCCATCCGGGAAGGTGTATGTTTCCCCCTCCACATATCCTGCCGGCGGAGAATCGCTGTTCAGGATCGTATTGTAGAACATGCCTACGAAAAACGTGGAGGAAGATGCGGTGGAGGAATAAGGGTTCAGATTCTTCGGCAGAGCGGTGGTTCCGATCCGCAGAGAATCTGCATATTTATCCTGGCGGACGGTGCAGGAGGCCAGAGCGGCCCCCAGCATCGCCAAAGCCAGACATGCACACAGTATTCTTCTCATCATAATCAGTACGGAATCTGGGTGCCGAAGCCGTTTCTGTTGGCAGAATTATCGAAGATTTCTTCGATCACGAACTTATAGGCGGGACGGGTTACCCAGCGCTCGATGTTAGGCGCATGGTACACGTCGTGCTGTGCGTTGATGAACTGCTGGATCAAGGGCAGATCATAGGGAGAGACGGAGCCCAATTCGTTATGCTCACCCACGATCTCCATCTTACCGCGCACCTCAAAGGACAGAACCGGCGGCTGATAGAACATCAGGGTTGCCTCGGGATTGACCTGATAATTGGCCCAGCTGTGCTTGAATGCCATCTCTACGCTGTAGATGTGGCTGAAGTCTACGGTCTTCTCCGCTTCGTCGGAGTACAGCCACTTCATCAGCAGCTGCAGACCGCGGTTGCTGTACGTCTTATCTTCGGGATCGTAGGTCTTGATGTGCGCAACATACGCCTCCAGAGCGGCTTCCAGATACTCTTCCTTCGGGATGAAGCCGATGCCCTTAACGGATCCGTTCAGACCGGCAGGGCCATTGCTGATAAACACGGGGTCGTGAGAGGTGAAGGACAAAAAGATCTTCTCGGGGGACATCATGGTACCTTCCGCCAACTGCTTTACCGTGTTTGCACGGGTCTTGTATGCCCAGTTAAAGAAGCGATTCAGCTGTCCATCTTCCATTCTTGCTCTTTCCATGATACATACTCCTTATGTTAAAATCAAATTGAATTCTGTAAATGCTCAGTTCACGCGCAAAAAGCTTGCGGCGGATGCGCGGGTAGATGCCTGCGCGATATTGAAGCCGACAGACAGCGCCTTATCGGTGAAATCCGTACCTTCCGCGGTGAAATCGGCCGTCACAACATCGCCCACGTCATCCACAACGTCGTAAGTGAAGGTTACGTTGGTACCGTCCACGGTGTACGTACCGCCGGTTGCGCCCCATACGTGCATAACGCTGGCCATCTGCATGATGCTGACATCAAAAGTACCGTCTTCCTTGAGATTCAGCGCATATGCATACACCATGGCCCCCATACCGCCGGACTTCGTCATATAGCCCACATATACATCGCCGTCGGTGGCAATGGGAGCGGTTTCGTAGAACTTGATTGCGCCGGACGTCATGGAGGCAATCATGTAAAACGGCGTCTCAAAGATACCGTCGATGATTACGGCATCCGTAACGGTTTCCGTTTCACCCTCGCCATGAGAATAGGTGAACGAAATGGTTTCATCGAATTCCTCGTTCTCTCCGAGGGTATATGTACCGGTGTACAGAGCGGTCTCGTGGCTGCCCATGCAATCAAAGCCAACATACAGATCCAAGGTGCCGTCGCTCTTCAGATTCATCAGAACACGGCCGCTCATCTGCATGGGCGTTTCGCCCATGGGGATCGTCTGCTCATACCCTGCCACAAAGGAACGGGTTACGGTAACGGCATCTTCCTTTTCGCAGGAAGTAACAGCCAGGCACATCGCCATCATAACAGCGGCGAGCACGAATGCGATTATTTTTTTCATAAAATACCTCCGAAAGCATCCTGTTATTTTTTGCCATAGTTAGCAAAAACTAACTGGCGGCAAAAAGAGTCGGAGTTATTAAAACTCCGACAAAAAGTATATCATATATTGCATTATTTGTCAACACATGGGTGTGCGGAACCATGGATATTTACTAATAATTATGCAATCATATGCAAAAGATATGCAGACCAATTCTAAATGAACCGGTTAAACCACATGACGAGTTCCAAGCGCATGACGTCGTTGATTTTGTGCGTCACCCCGTCCATCATGTGACACTCGATATAACTGCCGGACCGGCGGACGGATTCCACAAATTCTTTGACCATCACGGGATCCACCGTGGTGTCCGCATCCCCCTGCCATATCTTGATCGGGCACGGTGGGATCACCACCCGCTTGCCATCCGCGCCCAAAAATGAGCGGATGAGGTAGGGGTTGAAGCCTACGGTGTTCTCCCCGTGCCACGCATCCTCGGAAAAACGGTAAATCTGCACGATACGATCGTGGGTGCTGTACCCCGTTTTTTCGTTTTTGTTCGTTTTGTCCCATGTCCCGATGCAGTAGTGCCCGTCGATGGTAACGCCGTCCATATTGAGACGCGGATAAAAAAGCCCCAACGCGTCCACGATCCCCGGAAAGGTATGAGCAAAGTTCATTGCTGTATGGCCGCCCATGGATGCGCCCGCCACCAATACCCGCCGGGAAAGGTTGTAATGTTTCACTGCATAAAGATAGGCTTTGTGCAAGGCAAAAATATGCTCGGGGCATCCCATAGTTAATCCGTGTGGCTGCGATCCGCACACATCCAGAACGGCGTATCCCCGTTTGATGCATTCGCTGCAATAGGCAACGCCGCCGGTGCGTCCGCTTTCCTCGCACACTACGCTTCCCGCCCCGTGGCAGGAGAGAATCAGAGGCGTCTCGGCCCCCTCATCCGAATAACTGTCAGGCAAGCAAAGCACGCATTCACACTCGTCCCATTCTTCCCGATCGATCACTTCATTGGCTGTCGACCCGCTCACGTCCCGGAAATTATTGAATTTGACTTTGAAATAGATGTATTTGGATGTATCCTCCATGTCCGCCTCCTGCGATCCGCTGAAAATTATGAATATATTTTCCACAACTATAGTAGCACGCATCGGCTGTGTTGGCAACATAAATCCCCTTGAATGGACCGGGGGATAGAGAAAGCCGTATCCAATCGGATACGGCTTTGGGGTGACAGCAAGAAGCATTGCACCGCTCTCTTTGTACTTAAGGAGGATTGCATTTCTTCACTTTGACCTCATGAATCCACTTATCTTTCTTTTGATACGCCCAAGAACACTTCGGATCCTCAGAAAAAAATGTCGGACAGGTCTTGCGGCACACCAAACCCGACAATAAGCCTTATACCGAAAGCTCTCCGTCGGGTATTCTTTTCCCTTACGCACAAAGTGCGTTACTACTGCAATCATCTGATCATGGCGGATTCCCTTTTCCGGCACAAACTGATTGTCCCCCATGCAGGTATAGTCATCCCTCACCTTTACAATCCGGTGAAGGACGTATTGACCGTTCTCCCGCTGATAGAGCGGCAGGTCGTATTTTTTGAGTTTATCCGGCAAGGGCGACAGTATAACCTGATCCCGGCCATCCTTCAATAGGGGAAGCATACTTGTCCCGTGCGGTGAAAAACGGACGGATTCACCTGCGGCTAACCGTTCGCGGATCAACGGCATCAACTCATCCAGCCGAATCGTATTATCACGCAAGAAAATCAAGCTCCTTCAAACGCGCCACAAAAGCGTCCACGCTCTTTTCGGCTTTTTCACGATCCACGTCATACTCGGAAAGCAGTGCGTTTACCAGCTCGTCCTTTTCTGCGCCAACCGCCAGCTTTTCCCACAGGAACTTTCCGGTGCCATTGAGAGTGATCATCATATCCAGATTGGTAACACCGCCGGTAGGCAGAGCCACTGTTTCTCCGGCAACAGTGCGCAGAATAAATCCTTCTTTTAACTTCATGGTTATTTACCTCCGAATCTCTTGTTTGCTTCTTTACTCATGGCCGCCTGCGAAACCACTGCGGCTTCTTTGGTAGGTGTACAGCGGAGTTTCCACACAGGAACGCTCGACATCAGATCATCAAGCAGATCCAGCAACACTCCTCTGATGTTTGCCGCCCTTGGCCGAACCGTCTGATCCAGCAGCGAAAAAACTGCCGTCGCACCATAATAGGGTTCTATTTCATTTTGTTCTCCGCGAGTCAAAACACAAACACCGCCCAGCGGAACACACATATTTACGTTCTGTGCGGTCTTTCCACTCCATGGCGTTCCATAAGCATACCAGCGTCCTTGTTCTTTTTTCAGCGCCGGCTTATCGTCGTTGAGCATAACAACGGCTTCACCGAATGCCATCTTCCACATATTAGTATGCGTCGATTTCCCTGTTCCGCAGGGTGCTGAAAACAGATAGGCATATCCATCCATCACAACGGCGGATGCATGGAGCATTAACCCATGGTGGGAAAGAAGCTGACGATAAAAGCTGCCGCCGGTACACAGATACTCACAGTCATCCAGGCTGAGATGGGGCTGCTGTTCTTTCAGCTGCTGCGGATCACTGACGATGATAATATCCGGATCTCCACCAGTTTCCGTTATATATGGTTCCGCCTGTCTGAGCGTTCGGCCAAAAGAGTCCATCCGAACCCGGAGTCCGGCAATTATGTAATTCTGTTCCATAAATTCCTCGATTCGTTATTCTACGGTAAGCATGCGGCTGAGATAACCATCTTTCTTATGCAAAAGTTCCTGCATGGAGCCCTGTTCCGCCACCCGTCCATCCTCCAGTACGATGGCATGATCCGCACCGCGAATAGTGGCAAGCCGGTGGGCGATGATGAGCACAGTAGTCTTATCCTTCAATGCGCGGATTGTCCCTCGGACAGCATTCTCGCTTTCGTAATCCAGTGCGCTGGTAGCTTCGTCCAGTATGATAAGTTTCGGCTTGCCAAGCAGAACTCTTGCCAAAACAATGCGCTGCTTCTGACCGCCTGACAGACGGACACCTTTGTCACCAATAACCGTATCCAGTCCTTGTTCCAGCTTTTCTACAAAAGCCCATGCCTGTGCCTGTTTCAGTGCTTCCGTTATCGCCTCCTCTGTCGCTTCCGGATGGAAACGCAGAAGATTTTCCTTAACCGATGTGTTGAGAAGCATTGGTTCCTGCGGCACATAGCCGATGGAACGATGCCAGAAAGATATATTCTGCGCCGTCAGCGGTGTGCCGTCCACTAAAATTCTGCCGTTTTTGGGGAAAAGGAGTCCCAGCAGCAAATCTGCCGTCGTGCTTTTTCCGGCACCGCTTCGGCCAACAAGTGCCGTAACAGAGCCAAACGGCATAGTAAAACTCACATCATGTAATACCTCATCCCGTCCCGTTTCATAAGAGAAGCTGACACTGTCAAAAACAAGTTCCCGCGTAAACTCTATGCTCTCCGTTTGTTCTCTTTCTTCCGGCTCGGAACATTCAAACTCATGCAATGCCTGCTCTATTCTCTCGGCAGCCGGAAGATAGGAGTGTATATTCTGAAGCTGTCCCTGCCAGGATGAAAAAACAGGCCAGAGCCGTGAGAAGATATACACGAGCACCATGAGCTGAGCCGTTCCGGTATCCATCACCAGCACGCTGAATATAAAAGCAAGAGCAATCATCACAGCCGCCGCCACGGAATAACAAAGCTGCGGCATAACGCGAAGCTGCGTCATTTTCAAGCTGGTATCATAATACTCACGGCTGATATCCAAAAAACGCTGTGCATGTGTCTGCTCAACACCGTAAGCCCGGATTTCCTTCATGCCGGAAAGCTGATCCTGAATTTCTCTATGAAGATTCCGGTTTACTTCAATTACTTTTTCTCCGTATGATTTGGATTTTTTCTGCACAGGCCGGAATAATGCCAGAAAGCCGCCTCCCACCGCAATCACCATGGCTGTCACCGGCAGGCTCATAAAACAAGCGATGGCAAGCTGCATGACAGCCGTCGCGGCAGAGCCAATCAACGCGATGGTCCACTGCAGACAAAACCTGGCTTGCCGACACTGCGTGGTAAACAAATTGATCAGGTTGGCGTACTCAAAGCCGGACAACTTTTCCCATGAGGTCCGAGTCAATCCGTCATAAAGACGGCTGCGGAGGGACATCTCGTATTTTTCAAGCAATTTGTTTTGCTCTACAGCAGCCAACCGGCTCAAAAGGGCGCGAAGCAGGATGAGAAACACAAAAATACTGATAATAAGCCCCGCCCGCTGGTGATAGTTCAACGCAAGGAACGGACGCAGCAGTACTTCAAAAGAACTACCGCTGCCAAAACCCACATCCAGCAAATCCAACATCGGAACCAGCATAACAATGCTGATACTGCTCATCAGCCCCACTGCCATGTTGAGACACAAAACCAAAAGGAATGCTTTTTTATTATCTTCACAGACTTTGCGTATAAGCTGTATCATATTTGTTCCTTTCTGTGCCGCGATATTGTCCTCAACCATACTGCAAGGATACACAGCCGACAAACAGCGGCCATACCAGCAACATTCTCCATAACGACAAGAGCAGGAAAATATATAGCCTATTGTGGCAAAGATGAACACCAAAAAAGCACCGTTTGGGTGGTTGTTTTTTGTCAGCTCTTTCCCATTTTCAGCTCCAGACGCTTCAGAAGTTCACTGGTAT
This sequence comes from Eubacteriales bacterium, assembly GCA_045539595.1. Lineage (GTDB taxonomy): Bacteria > Bacillota > Clostridia > Oscillospirales > CAG-272 > SIG701. The sequence continues at coordinate 19,252 of JAZQFQ010000049.1, forward strand.
GATTCAACTTGTCCGCATCCAGGCGGCGATTGATGTCATATTCGGTTTTTACCTGCTTCAGCTTGCCGGCGCGGATCAGACGAATCCAGCGACGCACCCAGCATATGGGCAATAGCCGGGGATGTCTGTTCAAAACCGGATATGCGATTCTGAGGGACGAACGAGGCGGAAATATCCGCTGGATAGCGTAGGCTAATTTGCCTTTCCCCTCAGAACGGGTGACGGAAATTTTATTATTCAAATCGCCGTACACACCCGCAGGTAAAATGAATGCCTGTATCATCATCTCTGTTTCGTTGGCAGTTTTTCCGTCAAACCACACATCGACGAGGCCAAACATCGCACTGCTGAATTTTGTCAGGCCATGGCTGTCAAGCATCTGCGACAGCTTATCCCGATCATAGGGAAGTTTTTCTCTCATCAGCCACAGATCGAGGAAGGGACGCAAACCGCATCCTCCGTTCACAAAATGCTTTGCCATGTGCGCAATATGGGTCAGTATTAGCATTTCTGCGCTCAATGTGTATTGGCAGCTTTCGGGTGCCGCCTGCTGCGCGTCAGCCCATAGCTCTGCACAATCCACATACACCTCATCCATATTGAAATGCAATTCAAAATGGACGCCGTTCGGTGCCGTCAGCGATACATCATGCAGACTCCGCTCCCCGCGTGTGTAGGAGAGATCATTTTCAAATGCGGCAAGCGCCTCCTCGAGACGCTCCTGTGGAACCAGAATATCGATGTCGCAGCTTGTTCTGTGCCAAGGCTCGCGGTAGAGTTTTCTGATTATAGCTCCTTTTAATGGAATGTAAGGAATACCGTATTGTTCGAGAAGAGCGTACATCTTGTCCTGCTCTCCCTTAAGCCATTCGTAGCGGTACATTGCCTTGATAGACTCCCCGAAAAAGGGTTTGTATCGTTTTTTATCCTGCGGTTCTGTCGTTTCCAGTGCTGCGCCGATGAGATGTGTCAAGTCATGCTTCTTTGCTAAATCAAAGATCGCCCGGATCTCCTCCTCGGACACAGGGGCTGCGAGAACATGTTGACCGGATTCACCGCGTATGGCACAGGTGAGCAGAGAGAGCAGCCTATCATTGCAATTTCTCATGTTGTTCTCCCAAAATTCAATGTGCGTTTTATTTTTCATGAAATTCGTTTAATCAGATCCCTGGCATGTGTATATATTCACATCTTTCCCGCCAACCTTTGAAACGGTTTGCACAGCATCTTCTTCTCATCACTATTCATACCAATCAGCCACATGGACAGAATGTAAATCAGAACCAGCCCAACACCAACTGCGAGAAAGGTAAATACATCATATGTATCGAAGCAAAGCGTACAAACAAGGCAGTAGATCACAGGCAGAATCGCTCCGCGGAATAACGAAGAAAAGCCCTTCCAGAAAAAAAGCATATTTAAGTCAAGATGATTATGATAATACCAATTCATAACGAAACCGTTCCCAACAGTCAATGAGATTGCCGTGCCTACGGCAGCTCCGACGGCACCGTAGTCCCTGCTGAGTGGAATACTGATGCCAACATTCAGCAACGCCATTATCGCATAGATCAGTGCTCGGAATTGATGCTTGTTCTTCGCGCGTTGAATTTCAATTCCCAGATTCTGCACCAACGGTATCGTGGCAGGAATGATCAAAAGCAGGAGCACCGGATAGGAGCGCAGAAAAGACTTACTGCCGCCCATCCACAAAAGAAATGGTCTTCCCAAAAGGATAAGCCCCATTAATATCGGAGCAAGCACAAGGAACTGTATTCGTCCGGTGCGCAGCATCAACGCATTTAACTGCACATCCATGTTTTCACCACTTCGCACGATCCGATTGACACGCGGAGCCAGCACGGAAGATATTGCTGTAGAAAATGCAATGTATAAGCTGTTGATTCGGCCGGCAAGGCTGTAAACAGCAACCTCCGAAGTTCCCCAAAAGCGGCCTAACAGCAGAGAGTCCATATGCCAATTTATCTGATCGATGATTTGATTCAAAAAAAGGAAGAATGAAAAAACATAGACTTCTTTCAAAGTACTCCAGCGCATTCCCACAAAAAGGAATTGTATATTGAGCGATTTGAAAGAGTATAGTATGTAGCACACAGATACAGTGAATTGCAAAAACAGCGCAACACATACAATCCCCACCGAACCTGCACCCATAAGCAGCAGCGGCAAACTGAGAAGCGGCGTCAGTACGGAAATGAATATGCTGCATCCGCGAAGCATTACATAGCGCTCATGTGCCATGATATAGGAAGTAAACACCGTATTCGGCAAGGATACAGTTGTAGTCAGTGCCATCAAAAACAGCAGAATCCGCGATTTATCAAGTTCTGCCGATGTCAGCTTGCTGCCAAATATAACATCAGGGTGTAGAGCAAGTAAGAATCCAATTACGAGTGCAGCCGCAGCTATTGCGATGTAAACAATAAGAAACATCGCATTGAGTTGAGCGACGCCTTTTTCACCATGCTCTTTCTTTTCTCTGAAATAAAATCTCAGATATGCGCCACCGATACCAAAGGAAAGCAGGCTGAGATAACCGATCGCAGAGGACACAAGAGAATACAGCCCATACTCCTGCTCGCCCAAAATGCGCAGCATAAAGGGGGTATAAACCAACTGTACGATTACATTGATTCCCTGCGCAAGGTAGGAAAGAACGACGCCTACTTTTAATTGATTCGGTTTCATGTACTAAATACTCTTTTCCAAATATGCCAACGATATGGTTTTTCTTTTTTCAAATTCTTCGGGCGTGCGGCTGTAATCAATTGCAGAAAGAGATGAAAGATGTGCTGCCGTCATTTTTGTGTCTGTATTGCAGAAACGCTCCTGCTGTTCCATCATTTGTGTCAAACTGTAGATCCTGCTGTTCATTTCACCGGATTTATTCCGATTAAACACAGCGTACTGCCGCTTGTATACATTGGAAAAAACGCAGGCATGAAAGCTGTCAGTCAACACATAAGAGGCATGCTTGATGAGGGAAAGAAACTGCTCGGGAGAAACATCAATCATTCTGTAGTCGCCGAAGTCCGACGGCTCTTTTTCATCATAGCCATGCAGATACGGTATAGTCACGATCTTCCATCCGTTTTGTCGAGCAAATTCTGTTGCCAAATCGCATTTTTGTTGATCCATGCCGAGGAAGTAACAGAACAGATAGTGTTCCTCTATCATGCGATCGGCGCATATTTCATCCCATTGATCTGCCGTCAACAAAAGGGTGGGGTCCAGCGTCCAGACCGGCTCCACCGGACTTAGGGGACGCAGCAAATCAACCGTCTGCGATTCACGGACGGAAACAGCAGCAAAATCCCGAAGGTAGTGTTTTACCACAGCCGCCTGCACCCTCGTGAACGAATCCATGGATACGCTGGCTGCGTAGGAGATTTTCTTCTGACCGGGTCCGGCAAAATGGAGGAAGCAAGCCGGGCGGATGGATACCATCTGCCATACTTGATCGCTGCCGGTTACCAGTGTGTCAAATTTTTCACCGCAGTGTTCCATTGCGCCCTCATAATACACCTGCTCTGTATGAGGGATTCGTTCTTGAAAGGAATGGAAAGCCATTTCGCGCCGGTTGATTTCGGCGCTGATTTCCGTTGGGACGGTTACTTTTTGCTTGGTCAGACGTTCGCAGATGGCAGGAAACAGGCGTCCCGGATTCAAAAACAGTCTCCACAGGCGAAGCCCGGTGCGATTATGGGCGTGTATCACATCGTACGAGATTTGGACACAGTCTGTCCCCATTTGTTCTATTGTCTTCTGCAGAGCATAAGCTTGCAGAACCCCACCGTAATTGCTATTGCCGTAATATAAAGAAATAATTCCGATTTTCTTCAAATTCATATTCTTTAATACGATGTTTATTTTATATGACAGTATAACCACATCAAGCCATACCATTGATGTTTCAATGCCGCTTTTGCCAACGAGCCTTTCCAATTCCCACGGAAACGGCATCGATTGATAGCATTCGTGTAGTATGGTTCCTGTAAATGCCGCTTAATATCTTCCACAATCACACGAAAACTCTCTTTTCTGTTAAATTGAGAGGTGACCGCATTAAACAAAAGGTGAACTATATTACGATATACTTGCGACTGAAAATCGTCTTCTGTCATATTGATTTGCGATTCAAAATGCTTCCCTATGCGCATGGGATCATCCATATCAAAAGCTTTTTTGTTTTTCGTTATAGATGTTGGATTCTGCCGATAATAATATAGACAATCTGGCAGAATACTGATCGAGTGAGCGCGATATACACAGGGTTTTGTAACCGCGCTGTCCTCTCCGACTTTGATTCTGTTGTCTACTTTCATCTGCTGCGGCAAGTAAAGCTCACGAAGAACAGCTTTACCAGCTATATTGTTGGGGAAATACACGCAATCCTCTCGCTCAATCAGCATAGGAAATACTTCTGCCTTAATTCGTATTTTATCGTATTCACCGCTAGGAATTGGAAATAAATTCTCAACGAATTTTCCCGAATACGATTCCACAAAACCACAGCAGACAATTTCGGGATGGTATTCCCGGATACGTTCCGCAAAGCGTTCCAGGTAATTAGCCCCTACCCAGTCATCTCCATCCACACAGGAGATATATGTCCCCACAGCAGTCTCCGCACCCGCTAACCGCGCAGAGCTCACTCCACCGTTTTCCTTGTGAATGACACGGATGCGGCTGTCTTTTTCTGCATACGCATCACAGATTCTTCCGCAGTTATCCGGCGAGCCGTCATCTACAAGAATAAGTTCGAAATCGGTAAAGGTCTGCCCCATTATACTTTCGATGCACTGCGGCAGATATGCTTCTACTTTATAAATTGGTACGATTACACTGAATAGCGGCATATGTATAGCTCCTTCAAATCATCTCTATACCAAGCATTTTTACTGTTCAAGCACAAGAGTATACGTCTATAAAGTCTTATCTGTGGTCCGTTTCAAAAAACTCCCCAGCAAGATCAACACCCAAAACGATGGTTGCCGATGATTGATCAATGTAAATGCTTCTGCGAAAATGCAAACATAGACAGGTAGTATATACCAATCGATTTTATTTAGATTATTTTTAATCCACACAAGCAAAATACAGAATGGAATTATCCCATAATAATACATGATAGAGAGCCATGTCGAATGAAGTTCATGAGCAGTACTGCTAAAACGGTAAAAACAGCCTTCGCCTGCACCATATAACATTCTGATTGGCTCTGAAAAAACCGCATTTAAGGCTCTGTCCTTGACGAAATTCTCAACCAACGATCCGCCGGAAATTTTGTTGGCAATTCGCTGCAGCAGGTTAATATCCGTATCTACCACTCCAGTCACAACAAGTAGGAAATAACTGGCTGCATACACAAGAACACCAGAAATCAGAACCAGATACGCAATGTAACACATCCTCTTTGTGTTGGTTTCTATTTTTGCCAGTCTGAAATACTGCTCAAAAACAAATATCAGCGCAATGCCAAAAAACATCCCCACTGAGCTGGTTTCAAAAATGAGAAATAAAGCGATCAGAAAGAAAACCCACTGATGTTTGGTATGCTGTTTTCTATTAAGGCAATAGATCAGGCAATAGGTAGAAAGCAGCGCAAAACCCAACTGGTTTGGGTCATTATAGGTGCCCATATACCGTTGGGCAGAATACCACCGTCCCAACCCGAGAGCAAAAATGCCAAGCTGCAGGATCAAGTTGAATTTCAGTATGGTATTAAATTTCCCGACAAACTTATCATCTTCTAAAAAAATCCGGGTTATATAGACGCACATGAAGTTGAATATAAAATACAGAATTGGCTTCACGAAATCTGTATTCTGATAGATGGCTGCATATATTGTGTTGATAATTGCAACCGCAATCACAAAGAAAAACAGAGGGGTGTCCTTTTCGTCAATATGTATCTTCATCCTGTCGCTATAGAGAACCAGGAGAAATGCAATTCCGAGGAATACATCCCCAATCTGCATAGAGCCGCTTTTTACGAGATAAAATGGCTTCAAAAGCCAGAAAAGCAGATAAAATATTTTCGCAGCGCGATATGTATTTCTATACACATGGGCAAATCGGTGATTCAATAATACCATATATTTCTTCCATTTGTGCCACCACTGCTTCTTTTGAGAATGGTAACATCACACCCGAATAATCTTTTCTCATCAACGCCTTATTTTCAGCAAACATACATTCAATCTTAGTTTTGCATTCTGTGATACTGTGTGGATCAAACATCCCACTTCCCTCCGCGAGATCCACATTTCCCCGAATTCGACTCGCCACACATGGTAGTCCACTTGCCATTGCTTCCATTAGTGAAACAGGAAGTCCCTCACGCAGTGACGGAAAGCAGAAAATATCGGATGACTTATACACCTCACGCATGTCCGAGCGGTACCCCAACAGATGGACACGATCCGCCATACCCAATTCTTGCGATAATGCAGTCAAGCGCTCCCGGCAATCGCCTTCGCCGGCGATGCAGTAATGTACGTTCTCATTCTCCAAAAGAGCCAACGCTCTGATCACAAGAGAGTGATTCTTGTTGTTATTCAATTCCCCCACCGAGCAAAGTAGTACGGCGTCGTCCGGAACACCCATTCCGGCACGGATTTCATGTCGCTGTTCATCCGCAATAGGTTCCGAAAATTTCAAAACATCAATTCCCACGCCGGGCACATACACAACCTTGCCGGCCTTAAACTTCTGCGCGCGAGCATAATCTTCTTTGTTAATGGTAATCAGTACATCTGTCCACCGTGCCAAAAAACGTTCCACCGGATAGTACACAAGCCAATTCAGCAAGGGAGCCCCTGTATAGAAGTGAAAGCCGTGGGCAGTATAGAATACCTTGGTGCCTTTTTTTCTTGCGCTTCGGGCGGCAAAACGTGTTAGCAACGCCCCAACGGGCGTGTGACAGTGAATGATGTCATACCCACCCTCTGCGATCACTTTTTTCAGTTCGCGGTAAGCGGCAATATTTTTCAGCTTCAACGGAGAACGCTCAAAAGGAATATCATAATATGTATCGCAAAAAGGTATGACGCAGTCATCCGCATTTGCGTAATCATTCCGAGCAGCAACAGCAGTTTCCCATCCGGCTTCTTTACACATTTTCAAAAAGGGAATGTGGAACTGCACGATATGCTTTTTTACCACTGTTGCTACATATAAAACTTTGACTGGCATCTTTACTCCTTACTTTGCATCTCGGTGATACAGTACTATTCCTACTGTTTTCAGCAGTATTATAAAATCCAAATGCAAGGATCGTTTCTTTATGTATTCAATATCATGCAGAATCTTTTCTTCCGGACGGAGATTGTACCCTCCATTGACCTGGGCCAAGCCGGTGATTCCGGGCTTAACTGTCAATCTTTGCGAAAAACCGTGGATATACGACTCAAATGCGTCGTAGAAGCAGGGGCGCTCCGGCCGCGGACCGACAAGACTCATCGTGCCGGAAAGCACATTGAAGAATTGGGGAAGCTCGTCCAGCCTATATTGTCTGAGAGCAGCCCCCAGCACCGTGATACGAGCATCATGATCACCGCCTGACCACTGCGCTCCGCCGCTTTCCGCATCCATTTCCATTGTCCGGAATTTGATGATCCGGAAAGGTTTTCCGTTCAATCCCAAACGGGTCTGGCGGTAGAATACCGTCCCGCCCATTTTGATTTTAATCAGCACCGCAATAACCAGCATGGGGATGGCCGTGATCACGATTCCCAGAAGCGCGAGAATCATATCCGCCATGCGCTTGAAAAAATTGTATATATACTTATTTTTCAATTGCGGCAGCTGCTCTATGTAGAATTCGTCTGTCACTTCGTAAGGCAGAATCACTGCGCTGGTACGGTTATATGACTCTGTAGAACATACAATAGTTTCCTGTGGCATAGTGGACACTTTCTCTCTTTTACATTCTTTATTTGGCAGACACTTACTGCACAGATTTCGATATACTGGATCTCGACACAAGGGATACCCCCGAATCCACTTCGGGGGCATCCCTCAGACCGAGGTCTGAGGGGGGGGAGGTAAACCACCTTATTTAAAACTCCGGCGTAGTGTTGTCTTCGTTTGCATTGTCGTCATCATTGCCGCCAGTCTCGGGTGCGTCGGTCTCAGGTGCATCCGTTTCAGGTGCGTCCGTCTCGGGTGCGTCCGTCTCGGGTGCGTCGGTCTCAGGTGCATCCGTTTCAGGTGCGTCCGTCTCGGGTGCGTCGGTCTCAGGTGCATCCGTTTCAGGTGCGTCCGTCTCAGGTGCATCCGTTTCAGGTGCGTCCGTCTCAGGTGCGTCCGTCTCAGGAGTAGGGATTACAGGAACACCGACGTTTTCCTGCCGACCGTTTTCCTGAATGTCCCGCGCCTCAGCCAGCTCGTCCGCGGTAAAGACTTCCTGGTCCACCAAGCGGTCCGCAAGCGTGATCTCTGTGCCGTTCAGCTTTGCATCCAATGCATTCCAGAAAATGGTGATCGCATCGGCACGGGTGAATTCCGTATCCGGCTCCACCGTTTCAATCAAATGCAACTCACCCGCCAACTCGTAGGGATTCTCCCACACAAACATAGGCTCCTCCCCTTTGTCGGAGTAATCCAATGCCCGCAGAACCAGGGTCAGGAACATGTAATCGGTCATGTCTTCGTCCGGAGAAAAGGTAGTCTCACCGGTACCGTTGGTGATGCCCTTTTCGTAGGCATAACCGATGTGCCAGGCCGCCCAGTCCGGTACATCCGTGAAGGAATTATCGTACACACCGTTCTCAGCGGTTTCTTCCATACCGATCATACGAACCAGGAGCGTCACGCCCTCGGCGCGGGTCAGACCTTTTTCCAGTTCATACCCATTTCCGGTACCAAGAAACAGTCCCAGTTCGTTGAGCGCATCGGCGGTGTTCACATCCGAATCATCGACAGCAAAACAGACGGTTGGCACAACAATCATGACCAACGCCAAAATCCATGCTGTAATTGTTTTTTTCATGGGAATATACCTTCCTCTTATGTATTCTTTGAGACTGTTATTCTCAAGGAGAACCACCGAGTATTACGGTAGCCCTCTTTCAAAATAACAAATTTGAAAACCGGAATAGGTCAGGATACACTTTTGTACCCTGACCTGCCGGTTTTAGTGATTTCCTGCAGAACAAAGCGCTCTACAGGAATACAACAAAATCAAAACTCAGGGGTAGTGTTGGTTTCATCCGCAGAGGTGGTTATCACATCCTCCACATGAAATACTTCCACTTCCACAACAGGTTCTTCGAAAAACTTTTTCATGGTATTCTCCTTTCTTTCCTTAATCGTGCAAAGAATTATAGGCAGATTGAGCGAACTTCAAAAGATTCTCATACAAAGTATCATCTTGACTTCCCTCAATAGCACGAGCACAGTAACTGTTAATACTATCAGTCACAACAGACAGTACCGTACCTGTTGAACTATACAAAGTACAAGTGACCGTCTGATTAGCATCAGCCACCGCCATGCCGCTCACTCTAAAGCCCTTATAACCGTTGTAACTAATAAACTCACTTTGGCGCACAGTCTTATCATTTCCATAATGATCCTTGTATGTTGCAATAACATACATTCCTTCACTTATGTTATTAAATGTAAAGACCATTGAGAGATCGCTCTCAAGAACCATTCTAAGACCGCGTGCATAACTGGATTCACTCGTAGTACGATCATTGGTGGCAGTAGGAACTGTTGCCGTCGCCAAAGATTTTTCATCATCTGTCAAAAGCTGCGTTGCCAAAGAACTTGTGTTATAGTTAAACTGAATTTGTGCAGCGGCTCCATAGCACAACATATCAACAGCCATGGTCTTATCATTTGCATTCGTGCTATTAGCCAAAAGCCGATCTGAATACTTCATCACGCTGTCTGTGTAGGTCTCACTGAACTGAACTTTCTTACCATCAACAATCTTGTAAATGGTAATAGAAACATTATCAGCCATTTCTTTTGCGGCAATACCAGTAAATTCGATCCACCACTTTTGGCTTGCACCATGGCGTGCCCAATCAGAGCCATCAATTGTTTCAGTTCTCGTTGAACCATTTGCCAGAGTCATCACAATGGTTGCAGAATAATCAGTTTGGTTATCGATCGCAATGACATCGTAGGGGACGGTGAAAATCAGAGACAAGGTTTCGCCCAGACGCGCAACAGTTTTAAATCCGCTAAACAGCTCAACTTCCTCAACCTCAACCACCGTATACTTGCCGTCCGCATAAGTTACTTCATATCCTTCAACGTCGGTAGTAACATTGCCGCATTCGTTTGCGGTAACTACAGAAGTTGCATCCGTAAGAACGATTGCGCCGTTGTTTACGAGAGTAGCAGTGCCATTAGCTACACGACAACCAACAGTGAGTTCGCCGTCTACATTGACAGTACCGTCTGCACCGATGTAAGCGGTTTCGCCGTCAGCCATGTAGATGTTCACCTTTGCACCGTTCACGATGTCGAGATCAGCCTTCTTGCCAGCAATAGTACCAATGTTGATACCCTCGCTGGAGTAGTAGTTGTAATTTGCGCCGTCAATGGAGATGCACTCTGTACCAACGTTCAGCGTACCGCCGTCCACCGTGATCTGTGCAGACTTGCCTACACGGTCAGTATCGGTGTTGTCG
>JAZQFQ010000050.1:0-2078 GCA_045539595.1 Eubacteriales bacterium
GGAGGGGGTGTCCGTGTCGCTGACATTCGGTGTGTCGGGCGTGTCAGGATTATCTTTACAGGCAACAAGTGAGGAACCGAGAAGAATCGCTGTGAGAATCAGTGCAAGAATTCTTTTTGCGTTCATAGTTATTTCTCCTTACATGAATTTCTGGTGGTTACCTACTATATATGATAAATTAATAAAATAAAAAAATATATATCTATACTGATCATATTTTTATGAATTTGGACAGTTTTTCGCTCTCTCGTTATAGAATGGATGTGCATTTAGCCCAAAAATGATGCTGTGTTCCAGTGGTAAAAAAATCACCTGTATAAATATAGAGCCCGCAGCAGGTGCGGGCTCTGTCTGTATGAAGTTGTATTACGATCGGTTGTTTGGCAGATTGGCCAGTTTTTGCATTTTGTATCGGCTGGGAGTCATACCGGTTTCTCTTTTAAAAAAGGAAGAAAGATAGTTTTGGGAGGAAAAATTCATGATTTCAGAGATTTCCGCCATACTTTTTCCTTCACCCAACAGTTTGACAATGTGTCGTGTGCGCAGATAGTTGTAATATTTGATGACGCCCAAACCGGTGTATCGACGGAATAACTCTTTCAAGGCACTGCGGCCGATTCCACAGTCGGAACAAATTGTATCCATATCCAGCGGCATACAAACATTGGTTTTCATATAGCGGGCAATTTCCGAGAAGCGATCTCCAATCGTTCCGGCGGGGGAGTTCCGGCTTTCGTCTCGATGCATATTCAACGAGAGACACAGTATTTCCAGTAAATTTTTTATTATTTGTTCATTTTCCTGAGTGATGTGCTCAGTGTGAGGGATGCCGTTGGGGAGACATTCCTGTATTTTATCAGCCAAAACATGTACAATGTTTTTTTCGTTGTCCGTGAGAGTGTGTTTTCCCGAGGGAACAAAGCGATTCAGCCACTCGCCGCTGAAACTAATCGTCATCAGGTGGATACTTTCATTATTCATCGCCCAGGCAGAGTGAAACAGACCGCCCGGGGTAATCACAGCATCTCCCTGGAGACATTCATACACATGTGTGCCCGACGTAAAACCAGCTGCTCCGGATAAAATGCAACTGATTTCCCACATATCATGGCTTTCACCGTGATAGTAAAAATCGTTAGGATACGTGGCTACGCGGGCAGTATACAGCCTATCAATGGATAATACAGGTGTTATGATATGTGGAGTGAATGATACGGTTTCCTTTTTGTTATCCAAATATCCTTTCATATATCCTCCTGACTCCTTTGCGATGAGCCGAATTCATAAAATAATGAACTTTACACATATATATTTTTCATTCTTTATGATTTATTATATACTTGACAGGGTAAATGTCAATATGAAATAAGGAGAAAAAGTTATGGAAAAAATTAGACTTGCTATCTTGGGCACGGGTTCCCGCGGAGCGTATCTGGGAACTACTTACGCAGCACACCCTCAGACGGAAGTGGTTGCTATGTGCGATATCGCGGACAATCATGCGGCTAACGCGGCGGCACAACTGAAAGAAAAAACCGGTCAGGAAGCCAAAGTCTTTACATCGTATGAAGAAATGGTGAAAAATTCTGCCTACGATGCCATTCTTATCGCCTGCGACCCGGATATTCAGGTACAGTACGCTGTGGAAGAAATGAACCGCGGCATTCACGTTATGACAGAGGTTCCCGCCGCCTATACGATCGATCAGTGCTGGGATCTGGTCAATACCGTGAAGAAGACCGGCGCCAAGTATCAGCTGGCCGAGCAGACCCGCTATTGGCACTTCATAGCTCAGTGGAGAAAGATGGTGGCCGAAGGCAAGATCGGTAAAGTGTTCTATGCGGAAGGCGAATATCTCCACTATGAGAAGACGTGGGACTACTTCCGTAACAAGAAGACCGGCGCGCGCATCTGGACAGCCGATCCTTCCTATCATGATAATCCCGATTGGGAAACCACGTGGAGATATCGCGCATTTATGGATCCGATCTGGTATCTGCCCCACGAACTTTCTCCCCTGCTTTCCATTACCGGCGGCCGCATTGAGAAGGTTTCCTGCCTTGGCACCCGTCAGGGAA
>JAZQFQ010000051.1:0-25612 GCA_045539595.1 Eubacteriales bacterium
GCGGATTTCACCGCAGTCTGTACGTTTTTCTTCAGTTTATCAAAGATTGACATGACAGATCCTCCTTAAATTTTATTCGTTTTCTAATTTAGTTGCCGCACCGAACAGCATAATAAGTGCTTTTACGGCATCCGGCGGCAGAAAGCCGCTCTGATTGTCATGGACGTGAATACGTGCGCCGCCGGCGTAGACGATATCCAGACTTTCTCCGTACATATCCGGCAGGCCGCTGACAGTATGGTAATACCCATTGTGCTGTGCAAAATTGTGCGCTGCGACCATCTCCTGCAGGCGCATCAAAAAATCCGCATCTGCCGTATACTCTGCCTTGTCACTTTCGCCGCCGCGCTCACGCCAATTGTACTTTACAAGCACCTCGCCGTCTTTCAGTTCTGCATTGAGTGTGTATACACGGTGCCCGAGGTCATCCACATCGCATGCCGCGATCAGGGAGATTTCACAGTGGAAACTTACAATTTCATTGGATTCGATCACCTTCGGCGCATCCGTCCAGTAGCGTTTGACAACGCCGCCATCTATATCATCGTTGCTTTTTTCGGGATGTTTGCGGCAGAGTGCCGCAATGCCGCCGCCGACGATCACGGCGGCAAATACGGCTCCAAGCCCGATGAACAGCCATTTCATGACCTCACCTCGCTGCTTTTTCATTTTTTCTTCTTGGCAATCACCACAACCACAACGATAATGCAGGCAAGAGCTATCGCTCCGGAAGCAATCACCGCGATCAGCATTGCGGTATTATTTCCATTGTCGGAGCCGGGTGTGCTTACATCGCCGGTATCGGGCGTGGCCGTAGTGTTTTCGCCGGAATCATCGGTTACATCCGGCGTGCCCGGAACGGTGGTGTCTTGCTCATTCGGTTTATCCGTTGTCTGAGGCACGTCCGTTGTAGCGCCAGAATCGGTTTTATCTCCGGATTTGTATCCGCAAACAGTACATTTACCTGCCTTATTGAATTCGTGGGCTTCCTTTTCCACGGTCACAGTACCGCATCCTTTGACGGTACACTCTTTCCAGTGAACGTCAGCGTCGGATTTCCATTTTGAATCTTTGTGACCGACAGCGGGGATGATCAGGCTGTCTTTATCCGTGATTTCCTTGGTTCCCTTACTGTCACTGAAAATTTTGCCGCAGCCATCGCAGACGTAATGCTGTTCTTTGCCTGCAGTCGTGCAGTCGGCGTCTACAGCGGCAACTTTCGTCAGCTTATGTTCGTGTTTCTTTGCTGGTTCAATTACATAAGTACATACAGTGCAGCTCTGCGGAGATGTTTCGGTTGCCGCCGCACCGGGAGTATGCTTCACAATACTGTCGTGATCGCCGCAAACGGTACACTTGTGTGCGTGTCCCTTGGTGTCAGTGTAGTCCCACTGGGTGCTCCAGGTATGGTCGCCGGTCTTGCCGTATTCGGTGCCGCATACGGAACATTTTGCCTTGTTCTGACAATCCGCAGTACCGCCCGAATGTGCCTGAACGGTATCATGCTCACCGCAGACCGTACACTTATACGCATGACCGTTTTTGTCGGTGTACTCCGGCGTTTTGCTCCACTGATGCTGCATCACTTCGCCGTATTCCGCCTTACACTCGGCGCATTTTGCCAATTCTCCGCACTTTGCTGTACCGCCGCTGTGAGGAATAAGGGTATCGTTGATGCCGCAAACCTTACACTTGTGCGCATGACCTTTTTCATCCTTGTAATCCCACGCACTTCCAAAGCTGTGCTCGGCAAGCTCGCCGTAGTATTCACCGCAGTTCTTGCAGATCGCACGGTTGTCGCAGGTTGCCTTGCCGCCGGTATGCTCTGATTTAGCAATCACGCCCCATGCGTTAATATCGGCAATTTCCTTGGTACACTTGCTGTCCTCAAAGTTTTTGCCGCACTCGGGACAGAAATAATATGCCTTTTTGCCGACTTCCTTGCAGGTAGCCTTGACCTCGTCCACCTTCAGAGGCGAGCATTTATGCTCTTCGGTCTTGGGGAAGGTGTAGTACAGAGTAACTTCTTCGCTGCTTCTGGAGCTTACTTCGGCACTCTTGCCGTTGACTGTACCGGCTACATTCACAGCACCGGATTTATACTGGAATTCATAACCGTCATTTGCCCAGATCGTAATCTGAATGGTATAGGTTTTGCCTGCCTCGAACTTGTCGGTGGTGGACATAACCTTCTTATCGGTTTCGTTGTACCAGGAAATACCGTTTTTATTGGATTTATCGTTATAATCAGCCGGACCGTAATTCACATTGGTGTATGTGGCGGTGTAGTCGGGAGTATTTCCCGTAGCGGGTGCATCCAGGCCGGCAACATCCACCGTACGGATTACAGCGTTTCCGGTCTTCGGAAATGTGTACGTAACAATGGCCTCGGTCTTACTGCTCTTCACCTCTGCACTGTTTCCGTTGACCGTAGCAGTCATGCGGGTGTTTCCGTTGCCGTCGGCATCAAATTCAAAGCCCTCCTTGGGCACAAGACGGATGACAACCTGATAGGTTTCGCCTGCATCAAAGGTACCCTTCGACGTTTCCAGATAGTTGCCGCCGGCCACACGCCAGGCGACACCCTTGTGATGCACGGAATCGTTCATGGAATCAAGGCGTTCAAAACCGCTGTTATCACAGGTGAAATTATAGTTTAAAGGGTCTCCGGCAACCGGCGCTTTGACATCGGAAAGCTTGACCGAATTGATCACAAGCTTCCCCTCGCATTTATATACCTTGGTGGCCACCAGACAGCGCATAAACGGATTTCTCGTGTAATCGGGCAGAACCGATATCGGTTCACCGTCGAGGGTAACCGTTACGGCAGGCATGGGTCTGTCGCTTGTTGCAAAAGGATGGGTATAATCCTTCGCAAAATCATTGTCGTTACCGACAAAGAGATAGATCATCGCGGTGTAAGACTTTCCGTATTCAAACACACCGCTGAACGCCGAACCGTCCTGATTTGTCCACACTACCTCCGTAGATACCCGATAATCGCTGCTCGTCACGGATGTGTCTGCGGCGAGGTGATGCACGGGAAGATCCAGACCGGTGAGAGCTACTGACGTGATGTCGTTCGAATTCTTTTTTTCCGTTGCGGGGAACGTGCATCTGACGGTCAGATACTTTTTGTTATCCTGACCGGATACATTCCAAACGGTTGCGGACCACTCGCCGGCTCCTGCTCCGCTTCCCACGTCTGCGGTTACGGTCGTATTGCCGTTTGCGTCGGTCGTGAAGGTATACGCATCCTTTGCCCAGACCTCACACTCTACCGTGTATACGGTGTTTTCTTCAAAACACATAGTGGAGCCCATGATAGTCTGAGCGGACGGAGTCGTCCCCTTGAACCAATTGACATTCATTATCGTGTACTGTCCGGGAGAATAAGGAGTCAGGTCAAAGTCGGGATTCTGTCCGGCTACGGGAGCTTCACAGTTGCGGATGCCTATGCGGCTGCACGTTGTGAAATTTTCCTTCGCCGCATTTGCCGTCATCGGCAGAATGCTGAGCATCATGATCATGCAAAGCATTACGGCAAAAATTCGCTTAACATGTGTAATCTTTTTCATTGTTTGATTCTCCTTGTTGTAAAGATGTTTATTCGACCGAGCTAAAGCCAACTTTTCTGCCGCAATGTGGGCAATACTGCGTATCTCCGGTCAGAGGAATGTCACATGACGGACAGCAGAAATGCATCATTTTGTATTCGTCAAAGAGTGTTTTGCGTGTCAGTATCTTTTGGCACGCAGGACACATGAGTGACGTTCTTTTCGCAATCTGACCGCACCTCGGACATATCTTGATTTTTTTCATGGCATATGGCCCCATTCCGTAAGAGCCAAGTCGTATGAATTTTTCGGTTTTGTTATCACGCATCATCGAAGCTTCCTCCGTAAATCAGATGCTCTCCGCATTTCGGGCATACGGAATCTGATGCGGATACTTTTGCCCCGCAGAACTTGCAGTATTCCGGCGTGTTTTCCCAGGGCGCACAGGCAACGCACTCCAGAGCATCGGCATTATACATCGCATCAATCACCCATTTGCCGCATTTGTGGCACAAATTGAAATTTGCTTTGCCCTCGGTATTCCACGCAAGTTCAAGTTCTTTCTCGGGTGTGTCCGCATGATACGGCTTCGTGGTACATAAAAGTGCCCCGGTCAGGTCACAGTAGAACTTATACCGGTTTCCGCCGGAATCTGTAATGATTTTATACGCTGCGGTTTTCTTTTTCGGCATAAAATAGTTACCTCCTTCATTATGATGCTGATATGGATTTCTAACACTTCTGTTACAAACAGCCGTATACCATTGACTGTTTCAATGTTTCGTGCTATAATGAGCGTAGCGAATGCAAGCATATCCTTCTTTAGACATGAAGGATATGCTATAATAGAATCATAATTATTGGGGCGGCCTCCGGATCCGTTGGCGCGTTTGCGGAGACTTGACATAGGGTACCCCATAACTTCTTTACACCGAAGGCAAGATTTATACCCTCCTTGAACCTACCTCAAGCATTATTTTACAGATTTTCGGATTTTTGTCCCCCACCCAAATGGGCAAAAGGTGGGGAAAGGCGAAAATATCTTATGTTTTTTCGATGAAATTCCGAAAAATGGAGGAAAAATCATGAACAAAACACTTGCGCGTATCTTCTCGGTAATTCTTTTTCTGACCTTCGCATTCGGAGGGCTTTGCGCCTGCTCCGATAAGTCACTGCTTGATCCGAACAATCCGGTTACGCTTACGATCTGGCACGTTTACGGTGAACAGGCAGACGCTCCCATGAATATGCTGATCGAAGAATTCAACGATACGGTCGGCCGTGAAAAAGGGATTCAGATCCAGGTTACCAATGTGACCAGCACTTCAAAGATTCTCTCCCAGTTGTCCGACGCACAGGCAGGTAAGCCCGGCACACCGGAGTTACCCGATCTTTTTTCCTGTCATCCCCAGAATGCGCCCGCTCTCGGTATCGAAAATCTGCTTGACTGGAGTGCGTGGTTTACCGGCAGGGAATTGGATGCTTATGTGCCGGAGTTTATCGCCAGCGGCATAATTGAAGAAAAGCTCGTTGTCTTTCCCGTGTCTAAATCCACTTACGCATTCTTTATCAACGGTTCGCAGTTTGCACGCTTTTCCGCAGATACCGGCGTAACATACGACAGCCTGTCCGACTGGAACGGGTTCTTTACTGCTGCCGAAAAATACTATGAATGGTCGGGCGGCCGTGCATTCTGTGCCTTTGACTACCTGATCCGTCATATGGAGATTGATATTCTGTCCCGGTACGGAGAACTGGAATATACTGAAAGCGGTTGGTACGATGAGAACGATCCTGCCATAAGGGAAGCCTTCTCCATGTTTGCAGAAGCGCTTGCCAAGGGACATATCGCCGTATCCGATCTGTATGCCAACACGCAGGTCATGACCGGCGAGGTGCTTTCGGGCATCGGTTCCTCGGCAGCTGTGGGATATTACAACGATACCGTTACCTATCCCGACAATACGTCAGAAGCGATGGAGCTGAAAGTACTTCCTCTGCCGAAATCGGGCGGTGAAAACGAATATATGCCCCAGACCGGCGTTGGTCTGAGTGCTTTCAGAACGACCGAGCAAAAAGCGGAAGCCGCATATGAATTTGCGAAATGGTTCACCGAAAGCAAGCGGAATCTGGATTTTGTCGTCAGCACAGGCTATATGCCGGTGACAAACGGTGCATTTGACGCAATCGAAGCCTACGATTTTGCCGATGACGGCTATGAAAGTCTTTATACTGCCATCAAAACGATGCACGACGAATATATTCCTGTTGTCCGTCCGGACTTTGTTGGCTTTTATGATAAAACGGACGCTTTGTACGCAGGGCTTCGAGAGATGCAGCCTTCTCTCATTGCGCGTGCCGAAAACGGAGAGAATATCGATGCACTGACTGAGGAAATCTGGGAATTCTTCTGCGGCATTGATTGAAAAGAGGTGGGAGTATGCGTAAGATTTCCACCCAGCGGTATTCCGGGGAAAGTTCCGTAAGAAAATATTCCGAGTGGTCTCTCAAAAGCAAATTGTTTGTTTATATGCTCCTTCTGACGCTTCTGCTTCTTGTCATATTGACCGTAGGACTGATCCTGTTCGGGCGCACGACGAGCACCGCCGAATCCTTCTACGATGCGCTGGATATTCAGATGGAAGTTTTTGAGAAGGACATCTCCACGCATTTCGATCATCTCGCCGCCTCTGCGATCACGCTGTCTGAGGAAATGACTTCCATTCTGGAGGAGTATCTGCAGAAAAATGATCTTTCGTTTGCCGCACTGAATGATTCCGGTACCTGTACCACGGACGTACAGGAGGCAATGATCGAACCGCTGCGCCAAAAACTTTTACAGGCAAACTGCTCCGGTGCATTTGTGATGCTGAACGCCACCGTCAACACATCACTTCCGGAATCGGCTTTTTCCCGGACCGGCCTGTATTTGCAGATCAACGGCTATCATCCAGCGGACGCCGATGTGCTGATGTATCGCGGATCTGCCGATATCGCCAAGGGTCACGGGATCATGCCGCATCGGAAATGGAGACTGGAATTCCGGACCGATCTTTTTCCCGATTATGCCGAGATCTTATCCGGTGCGGCGTTTCCGCTGGATACAGCGTATCGGATCACCGAGCTGTTCGTTCTGCCGGGAACCTCTGAAAACGCACTCCTTCTGACGATTCCTATGCTTGGGCCAGACGGAACCTTTTACGGTATCTGCGGATATGAGATCAGTGCCAGTTATTTCATGACCTATCACACGCAGCCGTCAAAGCTGGCACATCTCAGCTGTCTTCTGACAACGGTTCATGAAAATGTGCTGATCCCATCCGAATCGCTCAGCTGCGGCGGTGCGGACGGATATTTTCACGCCTTTACGGATGATTATGCAATCGTGGGAAGCGATGGCGGTCTTGCCGGCTTTGAGTCGGATACCTATTCCTATCTGGGTATCACCAAAACGCTTGCTCTTTCTGCCGGTAAGCAGGAGCATCTGTTGGCGGTCATGATCCCGAAAGCGAATTATGACCGCGCATTGTTCGTAAGTATTGTGCAGACGGCGATCCTCTTTGTATTGCTCCTCTTCTTCACGGTGAGCTTCTGCCGGTATTTCAGCAGACGGTTTCTGTCTCCGCTTCTGTCAGCGCTGGAACAGATCAAGTCGGACAAGCGAAGCGAAACTGCCTCTGATATTCCGGAGATTCTCGATTTGATTGAATATCTTGATCGCCAGGACAGAGAGCATGGTGAAACCCTCAGTGCCCTTGAGAAAAAGCATCAAGCATCTGAAAATGAAAAAATCCGTCTGCAGACGGAATATGAAGCGGCATTAAGTGATTTTTGCAGAATCGAGGAAGAATACAGCAGTGCCAAAGATGAGCTGAATCGTATACAGACGGAACTGGAACGGCTTGCTTATTCACGCAAAGCGGAGATCGATCCGGCAGACTATCAATATTTCCTTGCCGGGCTTGAAACGCTGACCGAAACAGAACGGAATATTTTTGAATACTACCTCGCCGGGAAAAGTGCAAAAGATATTCTCACACTAACTGGAATCAAGGAAAGTACACTCAAATACCATAACCATAATATTTTGGGTAAGCTCGGTGTATCGTCACGCAAACAGATGCTTCGGTACGCAGAGATCATGCGGAATCAGAGAGAGGAGGCTGTAACTTGACACTTGGGGATCGTTTGAATCAGATTATCAAAGAACAGGGAATCTCAAAAGCCGAATTCGCAAGACGGATCGGCGTCTCTATGAATTATGTCTACATACTGACCGGAAACAGCCGTCCGGGAACCGAGCAGAACAAGGTGATTTCCCCCATGCTTGCAAAAGTGATTGCTTACGAATTTGGGTATGATGCAAATTGGGTTCTCAAGGGAGAGGCGGAGAAATAAAGGCAGCGAGATTTGCTTTACAGAAAGGAGAGCAAATGCCGAAAAAAGAAGCTGTATTGCTTGATAAAACCTCACTTATCACGGTCGATGACTTAAAAGACCAATTCCACCGCAGCGATTGGTCAGCGGCTATTTCCAAGTAAAAGGTTGCAAAAACCGACGCTGAACACGCAAAGGTATGTACTATGGTGCGCGAATATTTCAAAGAGTATTGGGCGAAGAAGTTAACGGATACCAGGTATAAGCCTCCCTTGCGCAGTTATTCTGACGACTATCCGATAATGTTTCTTGGAAAAAGCGAGGGTAGCTATATAACCGGAACAATCATGGAAATCATAGAAGACGATATCGCGTTCAATAACGTTTTCGATATTTTCTTCACCGCTATGGCAGCGCCGCTTTTGGTTCTGTAATCGACAAAATTGCCGACAAGGGATTATCAACAAATCTGCTATAGGCGGATGGAAGGCAAAACCAATGCGGAAATTGCAGAAGCAATGAACTACAAAACGCCGAGTGCTGTAACCAAACGCCTTGTAAAAATAAAAACAAAGTTCAATGAGTTTTTTGCCAAGCAGTAATTGATAATGTTTGATGCTCTCCGAGATAAAAATCGGAGAGTTTTTGTTTTCAGAAAAAAACAAATTTTTTGCCGATTCAGGAACAATTCGTCATTCCCGTGTCGGTATGCAGGTGGAGGGAAATATTCTCTCTGCGACAGGACTGCCACTGTCGCAATTTGCGCGGATTGTTCTATGCGGCGCAGCACAGAATGGTGAAGCCGAAGCGAAGAAGTTCTGTCAGACAGCCGAAAAAGAAAAGACACGGATGGAAACCCGTATCCAGGACCTTGACAATATTATCCGCTGTATGCATGAAGACCGTGTTTGCGGACGAATACACCGCAGAACGATAGGATACCATGGCAGTCGAATACGAACAGGAGCAGGCAGAGCTGAAACAGGAGCGTGCACTCATCACGGAACGTATTGATGAAATGGATATGCGAGAGCAGTGCATCCGGGAGTTTATGGACAAAGCAAAGGAATATTTTAAAATGCCGAAGCTGACACACGAGCTGCTGCGAGTGCTTGTGAAAAAGATACTCGTGTATAAAAAAGAGGTCAAGTATTCACGTACGGCGGGCAATCCTATTGTGCTATACTTCACCTTTCAGCCAAACTCGGACTAATACGGGATAGGGCAGCATAGGAAAGGGAAAGAAAGTATATAACCGGAAGCCATTATGACCTCCGGTTATATACCGAGATTTATTCTTCGTTAAGGATAGCACGCCAAACGGCGCGGCATCTTCTTTTTTGAAAATACTTGCATACAAACCCAAACGGTGCTATACTATTATGGAACGATTTTAAAATTACGGATGGTGAAAACTATGACAAGAGTTGATATTTTTTCCGGCTTTCTCGGTGCCGGCAAGACTACACTGATAAAAAAACTGATCGCGGAAGCCTACAACGCGGAAAAATTGGTGCTGATTGAGAACGAGTTCGGTGAGATCGGCGTGGACTCCACATTTCTGTCCGAGGCCGGCGTGCAGATCACGGAAATGAACTCCGGCTGTATCTGCTGCAGCCTGGTGGGCGATTTCGGCCGCGCTCTGCAGAAGGTGATTGACGATTATGCGCCCGAGCGTATCCTGATCGAGCCCTCCGGCGTGGGCAAGCTGAGCGATGTAATCCGTGCCGTGAAGGATATTCATTCCGACGAAATTGAGCTGAACAGCTTTACCACTGTGGTGGATGCTAAGAAGTGCAAGATGTACATGAAGAACTTCGGTGAATTCTTCAACAATCAGGTGGAGCACGCAGGTACGATTATCCTCAGCCATACCGCCGGTATGAGCGAGGCGAAGTTGGCAGAGTGCGTATCCCTGCTTCGGGAGAAGAATCCCGATGCCACGATCGTTACTACCGATTGGGATGAGCTGGACGGCGCGCAGATTCTGGCTGCTATGGAAAAGAAATCCACGCTCCATGAGGAAATGGAGCATATGATGGAGGAAGCCCACCACCATCACCACGATCATGACGATGAGGAATGCGAGTGCCATCATCATCACGATCACGATGATGAGGAATGCGAATGCCACCATCATCATCACGATCACGATGATGAGCACGAGTGTGACGATCCGGAGTGCGAGTGTCATCATCACCACCACGATCATGATGATGAGGAATGCGAATGCCACCATCATCATCACGATCACGAGCACGAGTGTGACGATCCGGAGTGCGAGTGTCACCATCATCACCATCATGCGGATGAGGTGTTCACCAGCTGGGGCCGCGAGACTGCCCGCGCGTACACCGCCGAGGAGATCACTGCGATCCTTACCGCATTGGAGAACGAATCCGAGTACGGTATGGTTCTGCGTGCCAAGGGTGTGGTGCAGGGCAAGGACGGCTGGATCCACTTCGACTATGTACCCGGCACGCCGGATGTCCGCCCGGGCGGCGCGTCCGTTACCGGCCGCATCTGCGTAATCGGCTCCAAGCTGAACGAAGAAAACATCGCGAAGCTGTTCGGCATCGCGTAAAGTTACGGGGAACTATCATGAGAGAAATTCCGATTTATTTGTTTTCCGGCTTTCTGGAGGCGGGAAAGACAACCATGATCTCCCAGGCATTGGCCGACCCGGATTTCAGCGCCGGGGAGAAAACCCTGATCCTGTTGTGTGAGGAGGGAATCGAGGAGTACGATCCCACCACGTTCGCGTCCGCGAATACGTGGGTGGAGGTCATCGAGTCCGAGGAGGATCTGAATCCGCTGACGCTGGCGGCGTTTGAGAAAAAATACGGCATCGAGCGCGTCATTGTTGAATACAACGGTATGTGGCAGCTGAGCACCTTCTTCCGGGCACTGCCGGAGAATTGGATGGTGTATCAGGAGATTTTTGCCGCCGATTCTACCACGATTCTGAATTATAATGCCAATATGCGTTCGCTGGTGGTGGACAAGCTTCAGTCCTGCGATCTGGTGGTGTTCAACCGCGTCACCGACGAAACGGATAAGATGCCCCTGCACAAGCTGGTGCGGGGAATCAGCCGCCGCGCCAATATCGAATACGATTATACCGACGGCCGGGCGGAGGCGGACGATATTGTGGATCCGCTGCCCTTTGATCTGAATGCGGACGTGATCGATATCGCCGACAACGATTATGCCCTCTGGTATCAGGATCTGATGGAGGACATGCTGAAATACGATACGAAAACGGTGCGCTTCAAGGCCATCGTGGCCATCGACGGCCAGTTCCCGCCCAATACCATGGCGGTGGGACGCCACATCATGACCTGCTGTGCGGACGATATCCAGTTCGGCGGGCTGATCTGCAAATGGAAGCGGAGTACCTCCCTCAAAGCACGGGATTGGGTCATCGTTACCGCCAAGGTGTCCGTGGAATACAACAAACTCTACGGGCAGGAGGGACCGGTTCTGGTGGCTACCCGCGTGGATTTCACCACCCGTCCCGATCCCGAAGTGGTTTCCATATCCTGAAATCAGCGAAACGAGGGCTGTGTTATGACCGATTGTCCCGTTGAAATTGAACGGAAATATCTGATCGCGTATCCCGATCTTAATCTGCTCCGGCAGGCGGAGGGCGTGCGCATCTGGGAGATTACCCAGACCTACCTGACATCTGAGGTCGGGGAAACCGCTCGCGTCCGCCGGATCGTGGAGGAGGACACGGTGCGCTTTGTGTACACCGCCAAGCGGCGCATCAGCGCCCTGAGTGCCTACGAGGAGGAGCGGAATCTCACATATGAGGAATACGAGTCCCTGCTTCGCCGTGCCGATCCCCATCGTACCCCCATCCGGAAGACCCGCTACAAAATCCCCTGTGGGGAATTGGCGTGGGAGATCGACGTGTACCCCTTCTGGTCCGATCGGGCCGTTCTGGAAATCGAATTGCCCGACGAGAAAACCGAGGCGCCGCTGCCTCCTTTCGTTACCGTTTATCGGGATGTGACCGATGACAAACGGTACAAAAATGCATCCCTGGCAAAATCCATCCCGGTGGATATTATTGATATGGAGTAAATCATTATGAAACTTGAAGGATTGAAAGCGAATTTCCTTGGTGACAGCATCACCTTCGGTACGGGATCGTCTGCCCCCGAATTCCGCTATCCCAGCATACTGGAGCGGGAGCAGGGATTGGCTGTCGCCCGCAACTACGGCATCGGCGGCACCCGCTTTGCCCGCCAGCATACCCCTTCCAATGCGAAATGGGATCAGGACTTCTGTTCCCGCGTGGAGGGAATGGATCCCGATGCGGATCTGATCGTGGTGTTCGGCGGCACCAATGATTTTGGGCACGGCGACGCGCCCATGGGCACTTTTGCCGATCGGACCCCGGATACCTTCTACGGCGCATGCCATACCTTGATGCGCAGTTTGATCGAGAAGTATCCCACGTCCACCATCGTGTTTCTGACACCTATTCACCGCGCAAACGAGGATGTTCCCAACCACAACGGATGCCGCCTGGTGGATTACGTGGACATCATCAAAGAGGTGGCGCGGTTCTACTCCTTGCCCGTGCTGGATCTGTTTGCCACCGCCGGTATCCAGCCGCAGTTGGAGGTGCAGAAGAAGATGCTGTGCCCCGACGGACTCCATCCAAACGATCTGGGCTACCGCCGCATCACCGATCGGCTGGCCGCGTTTCTGCTGGCACTGTAATAAGAAACGATACCCCATAGGCTCGCACCTATGGGGTGTTTTTGCATCAAAAAAGTATTAGTATGTTTCAAACACAATAATATCTGCAAGGACACCTCCGTTTTCCTGTGCTACAATGAAGGCACAGAAAGGAGATGAGATAATGCTTTATACTATCAGCAGAAAGCAGTTTGTCAACCAAGTTTTGTCGGATTATTGTGTGTGGACTGATCTCATACGTGACAGCGAGAATTTCCATAGTAAATACTACTTTGATGAAACCAATACGTTTTATATGGCAACAAATTACGGCGGCGGGGACACAGTGGAAATATTTTCTCCCTATTCGCCCGCTGTTCTGGCCAGGGCAAGAAATCTATTTTCGCAGGCAGTTGGCTTTGGTTTCGCTTGCCGTATCGATGAATATACGGATGCGCAGGTTCACGAAAAGCACGGTATTACTTTCCACTATAAATTTTTGGATGGGAATGATACAGCCATATCCGATATACAAATGGAAAAGATTGCGGATGAGGACAGTGCTGAGATTCTGAAAACCTATGATGCTATGTATTTGTCCTTTTTGCGGGAAAATCATGGAGCCAGATTGTTGAATTACTGGAAGCGGGAAAAAGACAAAATCATGGACGGCACAAAATGCCTGTACATAGCACGAAACGATGCCGGAACTCCGATCGGATTTGCTATGGTGGATCATTATCCATCACTGCATGCCTGTGATATTACACAGATTACCATAGAGGATGTGTGCCGGGGAAAAGGATACGGAAAACAGCTGCTTTGCGGGATTGTCTGCGATGTGCGGCGAAAATCTTACGATGTGTATTATTCGTCTGTGAACGGCGACAATATTGCATCCCAAAAAACAGCCGAAAGTGTTGGTTTCAAGGCGGTCGCCTGCAGAATCCAGATGCTGTGATGAAAGGATACGACATGGAAAACAAAACATTGATTGACAACGCCATTGGATTCATTCAAAAGAATCCGGGGGAAAATTTGTCCCTGCAGGGGATTGCGGACAATGCAGGCTTTTCGCTGACCTATTTTGATGCCATGTTTCAGCGGCATACGGGATACAGTCCCGTGGAGTACTCCCGCGTGTACAAATTGACGCGAAGCGCACTGGCTCTGCGCAGAACGGAGAAATCCATTTTGGATATCGCTTTGGAATTCGGGTACGCCAGCCCCGAAAGTTTCGCCCGTGCGTTTAAGAATTTTTACGGAATGTCTCCCAGTGAGTATCGGAAAACATATTCCGCCGAACCGATCACGTGGCACGATCTGTCCGGTAAGATCGCTATCAGCCACTTCCGTCGGAATTTTCCCGAATTGAAATCTGCCGATGTGTCGCTGGCATTGGATTACTGCTTCACCCATAATCCGCTGAAGTATGCCGAGGATATGATCAACATGACGATCGCTGAAACGGAGGTTCTAACCCTGGGCGATCCCGTGCAGCTGTCGCATTTTGTATACGTTTCCGATTACAATGATCCCGAGCCTGCCGTGACCATCGTGTGCGAGGAGGAAACAGACGCGATCGCATATCTGAATTTGCTGTCCAAAAACCAGAATCTTCGTTTTTCCATGCGCAAATCGGTGGATTGCGAATGGGATGCGTTTGATGCCGAAGTGGCGCAATTGGAACTCACTTGCCGGTATGGGTACGATATGGTGTATCCCCGCGAAGAGGTTCTTGTTCCCGAGCCGGATGGCATGATCGTGCGTGAGCTGACAACGGAGGATATGACGATCATAAAAGCCTTCCGCCAAAGCGGCGGATGCGCCGATTGCCATGTCAAAGCCATTCAGATTCATTTTGACGGCAAGGGCAATGTGGGTATGCGCCCGGTCGGATTGTTTGCCGACGGGGAAATGGTTGCTCTGGCTTTGCCGACCATGGATCGGATCCGCGACAGAAAATGGTACGATATCGGCGGCATCTTCACCACAGAGAAGGGAAAGAATGATCCGGCGATCGAATTGATCTGGAAATACGTTATTGCCATGTGCCTGCAGGAAAACGCTGTCCTCGGGAACGCCAACGCGTTGGAGGACGATATGAATCCCTGGGAGAAAAATTCCCCTCTCAGCGTGGAGTTCAGCGAACGCATGGGACTGGTCAAAGTCGGAAAGAACTGCGGCTACAGAAAATAATAGTTTACCTGTGAGAACACAGTGAAAACATCCAATGCCACGGCATATATGCCGTGGCATATTGCGTTTGTGGATTTCTTTGTGGTATAATTGAGTAGATTCATATGGATAAACAGAGGAAGAAGGTATTAGATGCGAATGTCTCACGGTATATTTTTCTATGGAGAATGGGATAGGGAAGGATTTGTCATCCCCGAAGAATTCCGACTGGATGAACACAGCAAATTGCACGAAGCGATCCATGTGTTTTACTCTGCCGGAGGATATGATTTCTTTCGTGTGACAGATCCGGAGCAGTATGCGGCAAACTGGCTGGATTTTCTCGGATGCCTGTATTTGGAAATTGATGAGGGAAAATACGAGTCGGACGGGCAGCTCCATAAAAATCCGCTGTGTGATGAACAGAGAAAAACGCTTGCCGCGCAGGGCGTTCCGGAAATCTTCACAGCCGATATGATTTGAGTGTTCCCGTGCAGTAGTTTGAAAGATACAAAACATCCCCCGCTTCGGCGGGGGATGTTTTTCTGCGTGAGCAAAAAAATTAACTGCCAGTTGAATTCGCTTTCCTGTCTATATCTTGCAGGTATACGAAATCCTGTGTATAATACAATCAGAAACACCGGTGATTTCGAATACACAAACAGAGGAGATATTTTATGGAACTGTATATTGGCGAAAATGTAAAACGACTTCGCCGCGAAAAAGGCATTACGCAGGAAACGTTGGCAGAGTATATGCACGTTTCCACACCCGCTGTTTCCAAATGGGAGCGGGGCGAAACACTGCCGGATATCAGCATGGTGATTCCGCTGGCATCCTATTTTGGTGTATCCACCGATGAGATTCTGGGGCTGGATATGGCGAAGAATGAAGAAAAGATTCAGAGGTATCTGGATGAATATCACCAGTTCGGTGCACAGGGAAAAGTACATGAAAAATTTGATCTGATGGTGGAAGCCTACAATGAATTTCCGAATGACTGGCGTATCGTGGAAGAATACATGTGGCAGCTCAACTATGATCCCAACTGCACAGAGCCCTACGGAAATGAAGTGCACAAAGAAGAATTGTACCGCTTGTGCGAGCGGGTACTTGACGAATGCACTGTGGATAAGACAAGATATGCGGCACTTTCCATTCTGGGCGGGCTGTATATCCTGGATGGTAAAAAAGATAAGGCCATTGAAACGGCAAAGAGATTTCCCGACTACTGGATGACAGAAGGAGAGGAGCTTGAGCATTGTTTTGACAGTGAAAACGGCGAATATGATGAATGGTTTGCGCAGCATCGTGAGAATATATGGGATCTCACATATCTGCTTCTTGTAAAAATTCGCAACTCTGCACTGACGGCAAAAGATCTTGAGTCGTATGGGAAAATCAAATATTTTGAAACAGCAGTATCGCTTATCAAAATGATTTTTGACGACGGTGACTACGGTTTCTTCAACCAGGAATTGAGTGATCTTTATCTTTGGATTGCCAACCGTTATGTTATGGTAAATGACCTTGACCGGGCATTTGAAAATTATGAGATTGGATTCAAACACGCCAAGGCGTACGATGATCTTCCCAAAATCACAACGCATACGTCCTTCCTTGTGAGGGGAATGGTGTTTGATATGGCAAAAACCAATTCGGACAACGAAGATAACATGGTAAAGCGGCAAATCAATTGTCTGCGTTCGTGGGGGATTTACAAAAAGGTAAAAGATACACCGCAGATGCAGGCACTGCTTGCCAAGTATGAACCGTTTATGGGAAAGAAAAAGGAGTATCATTAACTCCTCGCAACAAATCAGAACATCCCTCGCTTCGGCGGGGGATGTTTTGCGTTTTCCCTTGACATTGACGCGGCGTCAAGTGGTATAATATAGCCGAAAGGTGGTGGAGTGGTGCAGGACAGACTTACGGATATCAATACGGTGTGCAATTTGCTGGGGTGTACATCTCGCACACTTCGGTTTTATGAGCAAAAGGGAATTGTTCAAAGTACAACATCCCCCTATAATAGTCGAAGACAGTATTCTTGTGAACAAATTGAAAAAATCAAAGAGGTGCTGGTTCTGCGCTCCCTTGGTTTGCCTATCGCAAAAATCAGAGAACTGCAGGCAAACAACTGCCCATTGGCAGAGGCAATTTCAGCGCGGAAGGCGGAGTTGGTTGCTCTGATTGAGGAAAAGGTGAAAGAATACCACCTGCTTAGTGAAGCCTTAATGACATTGGATGACGGCGGAGATATTTTTGCTGTGGAATCGGTCGATCGTACTCAACTCACGGCGATTCAGCTGGGAATCGTCGAGAAGTTTGCGGATGCGTTTGCTCAGGAACGGTACGATTGGTGCTTTGCCAGTTTTTCAGATGTTATGAAACAGCAACTCTCTTTGAACGCATTCCGAAAAAAGGTTGCAGATACGTTGAAGCCTTTGGGTAACTTCCTTGAAAAAGATAAGACTGTGCAAGACAGGGAGTTACATAATATATATTACTGTTATTTGAAATATGAAAATCTGGGGCTGTATATAAAGATTGTTTTTTTACAGGAAAAGATTCACGGTGTTTGGTTGAATTATTATCCATACAGCAAGGGGAAATAACATGAGAAAATATATTCTTGCCGTTTGTGTTATGTTGTGGCTTGTCCCGATGCTGACAGCTTGTGAGGTTCATTTTGGAGATGTGCACTACAGCAACGTGCCCTGGTGGGTGATCGCGATTCCTACGGTATTACTCCTTCTTTTTGTCTGGTGTGCTACGGGTAAAGCGATTGCAGGGAGAAAACATTACTGCCCCAAGTGTGGTGAAACATTTTATCCGAAGTGGTGGAAAGCCGCTTTCACCATTCACATCAATGGGGACGGCGTGTTCAAATGCCCACATTGCGGCTGGAAAGGCTTTTGCCATATTTCCCACGAAGAGTAGTGTTTGCCCCACAATAAAACATCCCCCGCTCTCGCGGGGGATGTTTTGCGTTATTTCGCTGTCAGCGTATTCCCGTCAAAATCGATGGCAATCGTCGTATCCGGAGCGGGATCGTCGGCGAGGATCTTGCGGGCGATCAGCGTCTCCAGATGGGAGGCGATATACCGCTTCAGCGGCCGCGCGCCGTATACGGGATCGTAGCCCGCGTCAATCATGTGCTCCTTCGCTGTTTCGGTGACGGTGATATACAGCCGGCGGTCTGCCAGCCGCTTTCCGAGATCGGAGAGAAGCAGATCGATGATGCCGCGGATGTTTTCCCGGGACAGGGGCTTGTAGAAAATGATCTCGTCCAGCCGGTTCAGGAATTCCGGACGGAAACTCCGCTTCAGCAGAGCACTCACCGTCTCCCGGGCGCTCTCGCGGATCTCGCCGCGCTCATCGATGCCTTCCAGAATGTATTCCGATCCCAGATTGCTGGTCATGATAATGATGGTGTTCTTGAAATCCACGGTGCGTCCCTGGCTGTCCGTGATGTGTCCGTCATCCAGCACCTGCAAAAGGATATTGAACACATCGGGATGGGCCTTCTCCACCTCATCGAACAGCACCACCGCATAGGGCTGACGGCGGATGGCCTCGGTCAGCTGGCCGCCCTCATCGTATCCCACGTATCCGGGAGGGGCACCTACCAGGCGGGAGGTGGAATGCTTCTCCATATATTCGCTCATGTCAATGCGGATCAGGCTCTTTTCATCATCGAACAGGGCCTGGGCCAGCGCTTTTGCAAGCTCGGTTTTGCCTACACCGGTGGGACCGAGGAAGAGGAACGATCCAATGGGACGGCGGGGATCCTGTATACCCGCCCGGGAGCGCAGGATGGCGTCGCACACCTTCTGCACCGCTTCATCCTGCCCGATCACCCGCTCATGGAGCGTGTCGTCCAGATGGAGCAGTTTTTCCCGTTCGCCCTCCATCAGTTTCGCCACGGGAATGCCCGTCCAGCGGGCCACGATCCGGGCGATTTCCTCCTCCGTGACCGTATCGCGGAGCAGGGTGGTGCGGCGGGCGGTATTCTCGCTGTCGGATTCCGCGGCCGCCAGTTCCTTCTTCAGCTGGGGCAGACGGCCGAATTTCAGTTCCGCCGCCTTCGCCAGATCGTATTCGTTCTGGGCCTTTTCAATGGCGGCACCCACGGCGTCGATTTCCTCGCGGAGCTTCTGCACCCGGGAGATGGAGTTCTTTTCGTTTTCCCACTGGGCCTTCATGGCGTTGAATTTGTCCCGCATGGCGGACAGTTCCTCGCGGATTGTGCTCAGTCGTTCCTGGGAGAGCTTGTCGTTTTCCTTGGAAAGGGCGGCATCCTCGATCTCCAACTGCATGATCCGGCGGGAAATTTCATCCATCTCCGTGGGCATGGAGTTCATCTCGGTTTTGATCAGTGCGCAAGCCTCGTCCACCAGATCGATGGCCTTATCCGGCAAAAAGCGATCGGAGATGTAGCGGTTCGACAGCACGGTAGCGGAGATCAGCGCCTGGTCGTGGATTTTTACGCCGTGATAAATCTCATATTTTTCCTTCAGGCCGCGCAAAATGGATACCGTGTCCGTGACGGTGGGTTCCTCCACCATGACCGGCTGGAAACGGCGTTCCAAGGCGGCGTCCTTTTCAATATATTTCCGATATTCGTTCAAGGTGGTGGCACCGATGCAGTGGAGCTCCCCCCGAGCCAGCATGGGCTTCAAAAGATTGCCCGCGTCCATGGCGCCGTCGGTTTTGCCGGCACCCACGATGGTGTGCAGTTCATCGATGAACAGAATGATTTGTCCGTCGCTCTCGCG
This sequence comes from Eubacteriales bacterium, assembly GCA_045539595.1. GTDB lineage: Bacteria > Bacillota > Clostridia > Oscillospirales > CAG-272 > SIG701. Next base: position 19,586 of record JAZQFQ010000051.1, read on the forward strand.
GACTTCCTGCAATACGGCTTTCAAGCGTTCCTCAAATTCGCCGCGGAATTTGGCACCGGCGATCAGCGCACCCATGTCCAAAGAGAAGAGGGAGCGGTTTTTCAGATTATCCGGCACATCACCGCGGACGATCCGCTGGGCCAGTCCCTCGGCGATGGCGGTCTTGCCCACACCGGGCTCGCCGATCAGGCAGGGGTTGTTCTTCGTCTTGCGGGACAGGATACGGATCACGTTGCGGATCTCGTCATCCCGCCCGATGACGGGATCCAGCTTCTGCGCCCGGGCCAATTCCACCAGATCGCTGCCGTATTTCTTCAGCACGTCGTAGGTGCTCTCCGGGTTGTCGCCCGTTACCTGCCGATGGCCGCGGATATTTTTCAGCGCGGTGAGAAATTGGTCTTTTGTGATCCCGTGGCGGGAGAAGATATCCTTCACCGCCCGATCCGCCGTGGCGATCAGTCCCAGCATCAGATGCTCCACGGAAACGTACTCGTCTTTCATGTCGGCGGCCTGCTTTTCCGCGCTTGTCAGTGCATCGTTCAACTCCCGGGATAAATACACCCTCTCCGGATCGATATTCCCACCCACTTTTGGCAGTTTATCGATGCATGTGCTAATTTCGCTGTCCAGTGCAGCAAGCGAAACTTGCAGGGTGCGCAGCATTTCCGGGATCAGTCCGTCCTCCTGCCGGAGGAGAGCGAGAAGCAGATGGGATTGCTGCAGCTGCTGATTGCCGTTTTCCAAAGCGAGATCGCGTGCCTGCTGCACAGCTTCCAGGCTTTTTTGCGTCAATTTTTGCAGATTCATATACGCATTGTGCGCGGCGTTCCGATACTTTCGGGGGGCGGAAACGACGCTTCTCCTTCTGTAGTTCATTTTCCCCTGTACAGATAGTATCATACACCACAGCAATGAATAATGTGTATCGCAACCGTGTCCGAAATGTAAACAATTAGCACTCGCAAAAAACGAGTGCTAAAATGTTATAAAATCAGGCATCCGATACCGTTGACGATGGCACAGCAGAGAAAGCCGCATGCTGTGGGTAGAATGAAGGCCAGCGCACTCAGGGAAAGACTGCCCGTTTCCTTGCGGATCGTCAGCATCGTAGTGGAACAGGGCCAATGCATCAGACTGAACAGGATTACACACAAGGCGGTCAGCGGCGTCCATCCGTTGGCGGTGAGCAGAGTGTGCAGGGAGTGGAGAGATTCGTATTCCACCAGCGTGCCCCCGCCCATGTATCCCATCATCATGATGGGAATCACCGTTTCGTTGGCGGGAAATCCCAGAATAAACGCCAGCAGGATGACGCCGTCCATGCCGAACACGCGGCCCATGGGATCCAGCATGCCGGTCAGATGGGCAAAGATCGACGCGCCCTCCACATGGATGTTGGATAACAGCCAGATCAGAATCCCGGCGGGGGCCGCCACAGAGATCGCCCGTCCCAGAACGAAGATGGTACGATCCAGCATGGAGCGGACCAGCACCGATCCGATAGCGGGACGGCGGTAGGGCGGCAGTTCCAGCGTGAAGGAGGAGGGAACCCCCCGCAGGATTGTGCGGGATAGCAGCGCGGATACCGCCAGTGTGATGGCCACGGAAAAAACTACCGCGGCGGCAAGAAACAGCGCCCCGCCCAGGGACGACGCCACATCCGACGTGCCCAGAAAGAACATGGAGGACATGGCGATGAGCAGAGGAAATCGCCCATTGCAGGGGACGAAATTGTTGGTCAGTATGGCGATCTGCCGCTCCCGTGGGGAGTCGATGATGCGGCATCCTACCACCCCGGCGGCGTTGCAGCCGAAGCCCATGCACATGGTCAGCGCCTGCTTTCCGCAGCTGCGGCATCGCTGAAAGCACCGGTCCAGATTGTAGGCGATCCGAGGAAGATAACCTACGTCCTCAAGCAGGGTGAACAGAGGGAAGAAGATCGCCATAGGCGGAAGCATAACGGCAGTTACCCACGAAAGAACCCGATACATCCCAAACACCAGCATTTCGCACAGAAAAGCAGGCAGGCCGATGCGGGTGAGGAGTGCAAAAAACGGCGCTTCTCCCGCCGTGAACAGAGCGGACAGGGCGGCGGAGGGATAATTGGCCCCTACGATGGTGATCCAGAAAAGAAGCATCAGAAAGAGAAGCATCACGGGAAAGGCGGTCCACCGCCCGGTGAGGATCCGATCGATGCGTCCCTTTTGTCGGACCTCGCCACAGATAACCGCGCCGCGGCAGATTTCTTCGGCGGCGGTGACAAGGGCGGTGGCCATGGCGTCCGCTGTGTTCTCGGGCGTGTGGCCGGCGTCCCGGAACGTGGTGAGGATGTTTTGCACCTTCTCACGTTCATCCGTGGAAAGGCACGCCGGGCAGTCGGTACAGGTGCCGTCCAGCAGCCGCAGGGCGGTGAATGCGGCGGCGGTTTCCCCCAGGGTGGGGGTCAGAACGGATAGCAGTTCCTTTTGCGCGTCAGCGATATAATCGGGATAGAGGGATTCACTCCGTTCTCGTCTGTTGGCTTCGCAGGTGGATACAATCCGATCGCACAAGGTGCGGATGTCTTTCTTTCTGCGGGCGCAAATGCCGATGACCGGCATCTCCAGCCGGGCAGATAACAACGCCGTGTCGATGGTGATCCGCCGTTTTTTGGCTTCGTCCATCAGATTGATGCACAAAACGGTGCGCGGCGAAATTTCCCGGATCTGCAGTGCCAGATTCAGATTCCGCTCCAGGCAGGTGGCATCGCAGACTACCACCACCAGATCGACCAGGTCGCGGCACAGCATATCCCGCGCTTCTTCCTCCTCGGCGGAGTGGGAGAGCAGGGAATAGCACCCGGGCAGATCGATGAGTGAGAAGGGATTTTCGCCCACCCGGCATTCGCCCCCGGCGCATCCCACGGTTTTGCCGGACCAGTTGCCTGTGTGCTGATGCAGACCGGTCAGGGCGTTGAACACTGTGCTTTTTCCCACGTTGGGGTTGCCGGCCAGTGCCACCACCCATTCCCCTTTGCGGCGGGTGGGGGTATCCATGGCCTGCGCTGTAGTTTGTCGTGTCAATCCCATGGCGATGAGGGGGTGATCCCGATCAGGGCGGTGTCCCGATCCCGCAAAGCAATCACTGCGCCGCGGATTCGATAAGCGGCGGGATCGCCCAGGGGGCTTCGCCCCACGCACTCCACCGGCGTGCCGCGGATGAGACCGATGTCTTGCAGACGCCGCCGCATCTCCCCCGTGTGACGGATGTCCGTGACGGTGCCCCGCTGTCCGGGAGACAGGGCGTTCATATGGATGAATGTATTCATATTGGTATTCTCCGAGTCATAAACTTGGTGTAAGGAAAGAATCTTTCCATTGGTTACTATATGTCACATGGTGCCGAATGTTGACAACGGCGGATCGGAGGGAATATGTGCCAGGCGGAGAACAACGGACAAAGCGGGGAGTTCCGCACATTGACGGGATATCGGGATGCGGAGAAAAAACGGATCACCTCCGCCATGGAGGATTATCTGGAGATGATTTTCCGCATGGCGACAGATGGGGCGCCGGTGCGGGCGGGGGATCTGGCCAGGCGCTTGCACGTCACGCCCTCGTCCGCTACGAAAATGATCACCAATCTGGCGGAGTGCGGATGTGTGGACGCGGCGCGGTACGGATATGTAACCCTGACGGAGTACGGTCGGTGCGTAGGGGAATACCTGATGACGCGGCACGATACGGTCCATCGTTTTTTCTGCTTGCTGAATGGGACGGAAAGCGAGCTGGAGCAAACGGAAAAAGTGGAGCATTTCATTTTGCCCCGCACGCTGATTGCCATGGAGCAATTTCTTGCGGAACACGCGAAGGTGAGTGGGGAAAGAAATTGAGCGGATTTTCAAAAAACGGTTGCCATCCGGTGGGGAGTGCAGTATAATACTATCAATCATTATTATGTAATTCCGCCACCGGAAAGGATACCAAAATATGAAAAACGTAGTGCTGATCGGCGACTCCATTCGCCTGGGATATGAAAAGGAAGTCCGCGAACTGCTGGGGGACGATGTGCAGGTGTTCTCCCCCAAAGAGAACTGCCGCTATACCAAGTTCACTTTGTGGGGTATGTTCAGCTGGATGGAATCCTGGGGATCTCCCCATGTGGATCTGATCCACTGGAACACGGGCATCTGGGATCTGCACCGCTGTACGGCGGACGGCCTTTTGTTCACTCCGCTGGAGGAATATCTGGAGGTAAATCGCCGCCTGGCCATCCAGATGGAGAGTTATACGAAAAACTTGATCTGGGCCACCATCATTCCCGGCGGTCCCGCGCTGGATAAGAAAATGCCGGTCAATTCGCTCATCAATACGGATGCCGCCGCGCCCAAGGTGCATCTGACGGACTATATGGCGCCCTGGAACGCAGATGTGCGCCGCTACAATGCGGCAGCCACGGAATTGATGCAGTCCCGCGGCATCCGCGTCAACGATCTGTACTCGGTGATCGACGGCCATCTGGATGAGTACATCAGTGAGGACGGTATCCATCCCAGCCCCGCCGGGTATTCCGTTCTGGCCAGAAAAGTGGCGCAGGAAATCCGCCGGGCATTGGATGGAACGGAATCATAAAACGGCGGTCAAGGAAAATCCTACGGTGTCCCGAATTCTCTGGACTGCCAGCAAAACCTCGGCGAGGGACTGCCGATACAGAGCGTCATCCCCGCTTTTCCATCCGGATTCAATGGATCGCAGGGCGCGCTCCAGCGGTTCATTTGTGCGGCCGGGTACGAGAATGGCGATCCGCGACCGATTTTCTTCCCACATTATATATACGGTCTGTATGGCGATCTCGTAATCTGCGGGATCGCCATCCGTGCTTTCGGGAAACGATTGCACGGCGGCAATCATGTCCCGGGTCAGATTGTGCATATACATTCCGCTCAGTGTGACGGCGATTATGACGGCAGCGAGAATCACGCATGCCGCAATCAGTGATTTCATAAATCCACCTCGTGGATTTTTCCGTCTGTCGAGTGGTTCAGCACATAGGAGATACGTTTTTCTTCGTCTACCGTCATCAGAAGAATATCCTTTTCCGTAACGTTCAGTTTTTTCAGGATCCTCTGCATGCGCTTGTCATCGATGTCCGCGTGCCGCATGCTGTCTTCCATAAAAATGCCGTTTATCACCAGCGGCAGGGCTACGCCCGCCTCAGCGACATCGATTTTCACAGTGTCCGGTGTCAGCGGTGAATCTGCCGCATGGGTGAAAACGGATAACTTTCCGTTGTCCTCCAGGATGGCGTAGCGCACTTGACGGATGTCCGAGATGTTTTTCAGCCGTAATTCGGACAGCAGCTCACCCGCGCCGATTCGCTGTTTTTTCATTTCCTCTGTGTTCAGCCGCCCCTGATAGATCAGCAAACTGGGGGCCCCGATCAAAAATTTCCGCAGCGGAACCCATCGTGCCGTTGCACAGGAGACAATAACTTCCAGCGAAAGAATGGTAAGAATGGGCAGGATGGCGTACGAAATGGGAATATCGGCGTCGGCGATGGGCGTGACCGCCAATTCCGACAGCATCAGTGTGGTTATCAATTCCGATAATTGCAATTCACCGATTTGCCGCTTTCCGAGAAATCGCATGGCGGCAAGTAAGAATACGTAAATCAGGATCGTACGGATAAAGACAGTGATCATATGGCACCTCGCACAATTAGAGTGTGTAAAAAGTACCGATCTATACGCAAAAGCGCGAAAATGAAAAAAACGGAAAAAAGGAGTTGACAAAGCGGGGAGGGATGTGGTATACTCATAAGGCCCTCGAGCGAGGGACGCCTCCGGAGCGAATCGGTACAGAAAAAACTCGAAAAAAGTTTCAAAAAGGTATTGACAAGCACGAGGCAAGGTGATATAATATACAGGCTGTCGGCGAGACAGCAAAGCTCCTTGAAAATTGAACAACAAGACAACGCTATTTCCTTAACAGGAAGTAGACAAGACTCCAAAAAATTCTTTTGAATTTATTTGAACTCTTATAAATAGTA
>JAZQFQ010000052.1:0-14105 GCA_045539595.1 Eubacteriales bacterium
TGGGTGAAGTGGGTGGCGCCCTGCTCGATGGCCCAATCCTTCATGGCGTTTGCCACCACGTTGGCCACTCCGATATCGAGGCGCTTGCCGATGCCCATCGCCGCCACCAGAGCGCGATAGGTATCCTTCGGAAGACGCTGCTTCATCACCGCGTCGTTGAACACCTTGATTCCAAAAATCTCTGCAACTGAGTACATACGGGTAACTCCTTATGTAATGGGTTAAAAAACAAAGGGCAGATCATGCCGGTCGTGCCTGGGCATGCTGCCGATTCACCTATTTATTATATGTTCGCCGCCCGGATTTGTCAAGGGATTTCTCATCCGCCGGGCGGGATTTTGAGGCAGATCGAAAAAAATTTTTATCAATCTCAAAAAAGGGGTTGATTTTTTGTTTTTGTCGTGGTATAATGTCAAGGCTTGAGTACGGAAAGGTGGCTGAGCTGGTCTAAGGCGCACGACTGGAAATCGTGTGTCGGCTAATACCCGACCGAGGGTTCGAATCCCTCCCTTTCCGCCAAGTAAAAAGCATCGACTTTTGGTCGGTGCTTTTTCGTTTTATATTTGATTTTACAGGCTTCTCGGGAAATCCCCACGCAAGCCAAGCGGACACAAAAAGCCATCCAAAAAATATGGGCAATCAGCATTGTATTTTCTCGATGCGAGGGAGAAAATCGCGTGTTCGTTCATTGATGATAGATTGCATAGCAGTGTTGCTATGCTGATAGATGGCGAGTGTAGTTTTCACATCGGAATGGCCGAGAGTAGTGGAAAGCAATTTAGGATTGATGTCCGTACACATCATATTGGTGGCATAGGAGTGCCGCAAATCGTGAAAACGCATCCGAGGAAGACCACACGCCGCCAAGGCTTTGACAAAATGATGTTGCAATACATTGGTCGAAACGAGATTGCCGTCACAATCGCGGCAAAGATATCCGTTCGGATTCGATAATCGAGATCGGTTGTACTGCTCCAGCCAAAAGAAATCATCACCATCCAACAAAAGAACACGCCGACTCGATGCAGTTTTACAATTTGAAATGGAAATGTTCTTTCCATCAAACATAATACTGCGGCAAATACGAAGTTCGTTTCGCCGAATGTCAATGTCGATCGATTTTATACCAAGACATTCACCGCGCCGCAATCCGTGCCGCAGGGCGAAATAGATGGGCAAAAACACGTCATCATCTTTTTGGTATAGATATGTGAGAAGTATTTGACATTGTTCGGGATTCAAGATTGTATATTCGTGTTCCTCTTTTCGGGGTAGATCATAGGTGTGAAATATGTTATGATCCATATACCCACGCCGCATAGCAAAATTGATGGCTTTACGAAGCACAGCAAAGGCATAAACGGTTGTTGTGTTGCTCAGCCCTTTATCGCTCATATAACCGCAGAAATCGTCCAAGAGTCCGTATGAAATATCCGAAACCTCTAACTGTCCCATAAAGGGGATTAGGTGGTTTTCAATATTTACACGATAACCGCGTACTGTATTTGTTTTTAGCCTTTTGGGCGCGTAGGATTTCAAAAACTCGTTCAAAAGTTGCTCAACTGTCATAGTGTTTCCTTTCTTTTTCTGTTGTATTGAAGTTTTTAATAATCGGTATCAACAAATGAATCCAAAAGTTGTTTCAACGTCTCCTCGCTGTAATCCAACCAAGCCACAGAACAATATTCATTTTCAAATGTTGGTGTTATATCTGCAAGCAAAGTGCCTTTTTTTACTGTTACCGCGCCATTCAAACCAAGTGAATGAAAATATTTGTTTTTGTTTAGATCGGTAACACTCTCAAACAAATTCTTATTTATGTATTTTGTAATATACTTACTGATCGCCTCACAATTGCGTATAGGCTCCAAATCACAAAAACCAAATTTCTTTTGATATTCAAGCCAATTAAAAACCACATCTCCATGCTTTACTTTTTCGGCAAGTTTTTTACCCATCGTATCCCCTATTTGAAAACGATGTAAATGTGTTTCGGGCAAGTCATATAGTAAGCCGTGCATATGATATGATTTATTATCACTGTGCTTTTCAGGAACAAGTAAATATTTTGTTTTTCTTTCGTGTTTTTTATTTTGGTATTTTATGAAGTCTTTCAAATCATTTCTAAACTTACATAAATTTGTGCGGTCATATTTTTGTGGGTCAAGAGTTGCAGTAAAAAAATAATCCCACGGGTTACAAAACGCCAATTCAAATATTCTGCTTTTTGTCCGACAGATGCTTTCTTCAAGTTTTACATCATTTACAGTACCACGTTCTCGACGAATTTCCGAATCATCTTCAATTCCCGCAGTTCGTAGATAACGCATTTTTACAATTTGATTTTTCTTATGGTCACCACATCCATATACTTTCATTATGGTTTGATTAGCCTTATATTTGACATCCCTAAACGGCAAATTATCACCTTCTTTCATGCAAGAATAAATATAAGAAATAATAAAAATTTCCCAGATGTGTTAGTTAGTCAAGTAAGAAGAATCGTTCGTTTGCTGTCCTACGTGGCGTTCAGCGCACGTTGCTCGTACAGCGCCTGCGGCGCGGCAATTAGGGCGCGAGGTGGCGTTTGTGCGCACCGTAGCGTTTCCTGCCCGATTCGCTCGGCATCCTGTATCACACGTGATTCGAAGCACCGGGCTCCGCCCTACTATGCCGCGGGCATGGATTGTTCATCTTCTCCTACGGCTTGTTCTTCTGTGCTTTTCGTGCGGCGCGAGAACTGTAAAACAAAACAAGCTAACAATAAAAACACTGTGTTATTTTCTAATACTCGTGTGTTTGTTTTCAAGATATATAGTATCACATTTTAATACCTCTGTCAATATAGTATCTTTGTTTTTAATCGTATTTTGTATTATTTTTTGAGTTTCTATTGATATTTTTTATAATCTCCTGTAAAATATCTTTGAGGTGATAATAAATGAAAGATGAAACCACCCCGACCACGTTGGGAGAAGCGGTTAATATGGGGATAGAAAAAGGGCTTGAATTTAATGTCCGTAGGCAAAAAAGAACTCGTGTTGTCTGCAATAGAATCAAAAATTTACGTTTGTCCAGAGATATTACACAGTCCGAATTATGTAACGCGATCGACATTAATAAAATCACGTACTCAGGGTACGAAAATTGCAGAGCAGAACCTACAATGGAAGTCCTCGTAAGAATTGCAGACTATTACAATGTATCGCTGGATTATATAGCAGGACGCACAGAAAATGAAATGGGACAGTATGCGGGAACAGACAATGCTCCCCAACAAAAATTCGATCAGTTACAAAAGATTGAGGAAATGCAAAAACAACTCAATGATCTCAAAGCAGAAATACGGAAAACCGATTAAATAGAACGACGGCGGCACATAAAGTGCCTGCCGTCTTTTACTTTTTCTTTTATTGGTAAAAATATAGGTTGCATTTATCCTATATTCATGATATACTATATACAAGGAATCAATGCAAAGGAGAAAACGCATGAACGTCAATACAAATCAACTCGTTCCCATGACGGACGCAAATCAGAATTTTTCCAAGGTGGCACGCATGGTGGATGAAAAGGGACTTGCGGTCATCATGAAAAACAATAAGCCGCGCTATGTGTTGGTAGATTTCAGCGAATACGATATGATTAAAGCCGCCATGCAGATGCGAGAAAAGAAAATCAATGATATGGCAGATGATCTGATTACCGAAAATATGGAAGCATTTAAGGAATTGGCAAAATGACGTTACTGACAGAAGAGGAAATCATCCGTCTGCATGAGAAACTGATTGAAGCCACAGGTGGCACAGATGGAGTGCGGGACATAGGTCTGCTATCCTCGGCTATCTGTAACGCGTACGGCGGTTTTGGAGATGTAGAAGCATATCCAACCATTGAAGAAAAAGCGGCTCGTTTGGCATATGCACTTGTGGAGAATCACGCATTTGTAGACGGCAATAAAAGAATCGGCATTTTGGTCATGCTCATGACGTTGAAACTGAACGGCGTACTGATTGCATACACGCAAGCAGAATTGATACAATTAGGCTTGTCCATCGCGGATGGTTCGTGGAAATATGAGGATATTTTCGCGTGGATTTTGTCCCACAAAGCCTAACTGGAAATCGTGTGTCGGCTAATACCCGACCGAGGGTTCGAATCCCTCCCTTTCCGCCAAACAAAAGAGGTATCCCATCAGGGATGCCTCTTTTGGTTTTTGATGGACAGCGAGGATTCGAAGGCCGCGTGTTAGAAAACCATCCAGTGGATGGTTTTCCCGCGGCACCGCTCTGCCCGCAGGCAGGCGAATCCCTCCCTTTCCGCCAAGTGAAAATGGCATCCCAAATGGGGTGCCTGTTTTATTTTTTGTTGGATAGAAAGGATTCGAACGGGTCGGTAGTGAATGACTGCCGGTGGCAGTCAGATGCCGACTCGAGATTGCCATGCAATCTCGCACCGAGCGCCGCAGCCGAGACCGAATCCCTCCCCCGCCCAAAGATCCCCCCTGTCGTCTGCGTTATTGACAAATACCGGCGCCTGTGATACACTGATAAAAAACTTCAGCGGGTGTGACTATGCATAATCTGACCATCAAGCGCACCAAAACCTTTGTTGGCTGCGCCATGGAATACAGCCCCAAGATACTATGAAAAACATATACCAATTACATAGATGCATATAATTTATACACGAAAGAAGGAATTAACATGAAAAATATATTTGCGTCTTTTTTGGCAGTTATAATGCTAGTTTCTTTAGTGGGATGCTCCTCTGCAAGCAAGCCAGAGTCTATCGTGACTAAATTCTGCGATGCACTGAAAACTTTTGATATAGAAACCGCCTCGTCTTGTTTTGTATCGGGAATTTTGGACATTGGAATTACTTACACTAAGGAAAATGCGAAAGAGCAGGACATTTTTACCGAGCAGGCTATTAAGTATTTGACAAACTGTGCAAAAAAAATGACATATGTTTTAGGGGAAACTACCACTGAGGGTGATAAGGCAGTTGTCCCTATAACTTTTACTTATGTGGATGCAAGTCCGGTCATGTCGGCAGCGTGGAGAGATTATATAACCCAAGCATTTGCTCTTAGTGGTGCGGATGATTCTGTACTGGAAGATTTATTTGGCACTATCTTTGTGGAGAAAATAGAATCTGTAAGTGCAGAAACTGCTACCGCTACTGTTGAGTTCGTTTGTATCAAACAGAATGATGAGTGGAAAATTCAAGAGTTAAGTGATGATGCTCAGTACGAAATTGGTAACATCATTAGTTGTAACATAGTTAAAGCGCTGAAATCATTCGGAGATGAATTCAGCGAGAACAATTCTGAAAATTCAGAACCTGTCGAAGAATACGTTTGGTATGAAATTCCTGCAGGTCAAGTGTTAGAACTTGCAACCATAAAAATTGCTATTACGGGATGCGAAGAAGTAGACAAGTTGACTGCTAAATACTACAATCCTGACATTGCACAGGAAGGGACAAAGTTTGTAGTTCTTACAGTAGAAATCGAGAATATCACAAAGTCTACATTAAATTTTAGGAATGACTTCTATCTTTATGATAGTCAGGACAGAGAATATCGACCTTATAGGGATGCTCTTCGGTATTTTGATGAAACTTTTTCTTATACCGAACTGGCTCCTAATATTAAGAAAACTGGAACGTTTGTATATCACGTGCCTGCTGATGCACAAGGTTATTATTTAACTGCTGCAAAATCTGGAACAAACGAGGCATATTGCCTATATGTACAGTCAGATATGTCGGAGGATTCGTCCAAATCCTTTGCGGCGGAGGGCATTCAGATCACTTTGAACGAGGATTTCGAGCAGGCAGAGGTGGACGACTTCTCCCTCATGTGCGAATCCCATTATATGGCGGTCATCGTCCTGCGGGAAGCGTTTGAGGATTACGAGGGGCTGGAGGAATGGTCTTTGGCAGATTACAGCCAGGTTCTGATGGAGAACAACGACTACGTGGATCATCCCCTCTCTTACCACAACGGAATCCCCTATTTTGAATACGACTACCACAATCCCGAAACGAAAGAGAATTTCCACTATACCATCTTCATGTATAAATCTGACGATGCGTTCTGGGCCGTGCAGTTTGCCACCCACAAATCCGCCGCCGGCAGATACGAGGAGAAAATCAAAGGATTTGCCGAAAGCGTACAGTTTGCTGAATAAAAATATCCCCGGGCATCCCTGACAGGATGCCCTTTTTTCTTTTGCATAACTCCCGCCAAATCATCCACAATATCTACTAAAACCATCCCACCGGAGGACGTTATGTGCACGGCTGTCAGTTACAAAACCAAAAACTTCTATTTTGGGCGGACGCTGGATTACGAGTCCACCTTTCCCACCCACATCACGGTGACGCCCCGCCGATTCCCCTTGAGATTCCGTCACGGGGGCACTATGTCTGTCCATCACGCGCTGATCGGCATGGCCTATGTGGTAGGGGATTACCCTCTCTACTACGACGGAATGAACGAAAAGGGGCTTTGCATGGCGGGCTTGAACTTCGTGGGCAACGCGGCATACCGATCCCCCGCCCCCGAGGGGGACAACGTATGCCAGTTTGAGTTTATCCCGTGGATTCTGGGGCAATGCGCCACGGTGGCGGAGGCGCGGGGGCTTCTTTCCCGGATCCGATTGACGGACACGCCATTCAGCGAGGAATTGCCCGTGTCGGATCTGCACTGGATGATGGCGGATCGGGACAATTCCATCACGGTGGAATCGGTGGCGGACGGGGTGATGGTCTATGACAATCCCGTGGGGGTACTGACCAACAATCCGCCCTTCCCGGAGCAGATCTTCCGGCTGAATGACTTTATGCATCTGTCCCCGACGGAGCCGGAAAACCGATTCTCGGACAGGCTGGATCTGCGTCCCTACAGCCGGGGGATGGGGGCCATGGGTTTGCCGGGGGATCTGTCCTCCCCGTCCCGCTTTGTGCGGGCGGCTTTTGTAAAAATGAACTCCGTTTCCGGTGACACAGAAACGGAGAGTGTGGGGCAATTCTTTCACATTATGGGATCGGTGGAGCAACCTTCGGGATGCTGCATTGTGGGGGACGGGGAATACGAGCGGACGATCTACACCTCCTGCTGCAGTGCCGATCGGGGGATCTACTACTACACCACCTACGAAAATCCGGCCGTCACGGCGGTGGACATGATGCGGGAGGATTTGGACGGGGTGAATCTTGTGCGGCATCCTATGCAGACGGAGATGCGGGTTGTGTGGCAGAATGGGGGATAAAAAAGCAGGGAGAAGGATGCTGTTTGCGAGGAAATGAATAGTCGCCCGCGGGCGTTCAATGAACGCCCCTACAAATACAAACAAATGTTGGCAGAAGGATTGTCCCCCGGCCGTTTTTTTGCTATAATGAGATGGGTGATGCATATGGAAAACGAACTGCCGAACAGAAAACCGACGAGATTAAAAGATTTCGATTATAATTCATCCGGAGCATACTTTCTCACAATATGTACGGAAAATCGCCGAAGAATCTTATCCCGCATTGTAGGGGGCGACGTCCCCGACGCCCCGAAAGACACGGAACTATTGCCATATGGCAAAATCGCGGATAAATATATAAACCAATTGAATAATTTTTGTGACAATATAACGGTTGACCGATACGTAATTATGCCAAACCACATTCACATTATGTTGCTTGTTCATAATGACGGGGCGCGCGAGTTCGCTTTGCGAACTCGAGACGTCGCCCCCTACGGTGAAACAACATTCGTATGTGTCGCGGTTTGTATCAACATTCAAACGTTTTTGCAATAAAGAATACGGTAACAACATTTGGCAAAGACATTTCAACGACCATATCATTCGAAACCGCGAAGACTATGAAGAACACATAAAATACATTTACGAAAATCCAATGCGCTGGTGCCACGATGAGTTGTACACAGAAGAATAAGGTATGGGCTTCGCCAGATGCATTTGTAGCAAAGGAGGGAAACTGCTGTGAAATTGAGGACATTAGATTTTTTGACGGATATACAAGAAGTGAATGGAGTTGCTTTGTCGGCACAAGTTCAATGCTCTTGTGGAGCAACGAAATTTCATTTTTTTCATACTGGCAAGCAAACCAAAGGTATTTTTTCTCCTTACATTATTAGGCACAAACGGCAGTTACTTCTGAAAGCTGTATGCCCGATTTGTAAAAACGCAATCATTTTATATGATTCTACCCAGGACGGTGCTTCTTCTAATAAAAAAGGCGCTGCTTGTGAATTCAAGCCATTTACAACAAATACGTTACCAAATCCGTTCGCTATTACAATTAAATACAATTACTTGCTGGATAATCTGAAAACGGAAGGTGTCTATTCCAACCAATTTGAGAATTGTTTTATTTACATCTTAGACGATAACGGAAAAGAGGGTAAGGCTTTAATAGAGGAATGAATTTTTTTGCTACGTTTCAATATTTTATATCTCTATAAACGAACCCCGACAGATTCAAAAAATCTGTCGGGGCTTTAACATCCTCACGAGAAGAATCTTAGGGATGCTATTAATATTCTCACACCACCCGTTGCAACAAGGCGAGAAAATTCTCCCACAGCCACATACCCGGGATGGTGAGGAGGAGGGTCAGGGTAACTTCCAGGGCGATCTTCCACCGGAGGTGGGCATCGTGGTTGAGAAGGCAGCGGGCGTTGAGCGTAAGAAGGATCACCCATGCGGCAAACGCAAGGATTCCCGCAATCACGCAGAAGGGCAAAAAACGGGGATAGGATCCCGTACTGCCGAAGGGGGACAGGGTGATGGCCGCCACGTTGAGAAAGCAGACTGCACCGAGGGAGATCGCGGCGGCGTGGCCGAGGGGATACAAAATGAGGGGAACACCATTCGCAATTTTCTTCACACACTCACCTCCTTGGCAGTATTCCACAATCAGTGTAGAACATCTTCGTGCACATTGTCAATATGGTGAAAAAATCTGTCGAAATGGAAAAATTACGATTGACAAGCACCACATTATATGGTATCATCATAAGGCACGGACTACAATTTATTGAATATATAGTATTTTACGGAAAGGATAACCAATCGGTATGAAGATCATCAAGCGAAACGGCTCCGAGGCCGTATTTGATATTACCAAGATCATCCGCGCCATCTCCCAGGCCAATGAAACTGTGGACGAAGGCATCCGCATGACTCCCACCCAGATCCGCCGCATCGCGGAGCGGGTTGTTCTGGCCTGCGAGGAATTGGGCCGCTCCCCCGGGGTGGAGGAAGTACAGGACATGGTGGAGCAGCAGATCATGGCACACGGTGCCTTTGAGGTGGCCCGCTCCTACATAACCTACCGCTATACCCGCAATCTGGTCCGTCAGTCCAACACCACAGACGACAAGATCCTCAGCCTGATCGAGTGCAACAACGAAGAAGCCAAGCAGGAAAACTCCAACAAGAACCCCATCATCAACTCCACCCAGCGTGACTATATGGCGGGCGAGGTGTCCCGGGACATCACCAACCGTATTCTTTTGCCGGCGGAGATCGTGAAGGCCCACAACGAGGGCATCATCCATTTCCACGACACGGATTACTACGCCCAGCACATGCACAACTGCGATCTGGTCAATCTGGAGGATATGCTGCAGAACGGCACGGTGATCACCGGCACGCTGATCGAGCGTCCTCACTCCTTTGCCACTGCCTGCAACATTGCCACTCAGATCGTGGCACAGGTTGCCTCCAATCAGTACGGCGGTCAGTCCATCTCCCTGACCCATCTGGCACCCTTCGTGCAGGTGAGCCGGGAGAAGATCCGCACGGCGGTTCTGTCCGAGATGGAGGCCATCGGCGCCACCCCCTCCGAGGAGCAGATCAGCACCATCGTGGAGGAGCGTCTCCGTGAGGAGATCCGCCGCGGTGTGCAAACCATCCAGTATCAGGTGGTGACTCTGCTTACCACCAACGGACAGGCTCCCTTCGTGACCGTATTCATGTATCTGAACGAGGCCAAGGATGCCTCTGAAAAGCGGGATCTGGCTATGATTATCGAGGAAACGCTGAATCAGCGGTACCAGGGCGTGAAGAACGAGAAGGGCGTATGGGTGACCCCCGCCTTCCCGAAGCTGATCTACGTCTTGGAAGAGGACAACATCACCGAGGATTCCCCATACTGGTATCTGACCAAGCTGGCGGCAAAATGCACCGCCAAGCGGATGGTTCCCGACTACATCTCCGAGAAGAAGATGCTGGAGTTGAAGGTGGACAAAAACGGCAAGGGCCACTGCTACACCTGCATGGGATGCCGCAGTTTTCTGACGCCCTATGTGGATCCGGAAACCAATCAGCCGAAATATTACGGCCGTTTCAATCAGGGCGTGGTAACTTTGAATCTGCCCGACATCGCCCTGTCCTCCGGCGGAAATCTGGACAAGTTCTGGAATATTTTTGACGAGAGACTGGAGCTCTGCCACGAGGCTCTGATGTGCCGTCACAACCGTCTGAAGGGTACCTTGTCCGACGCGGCGCCGATTCTGTGGCAGTACGGTGCCTGCGCACGGCTGGAAAAGGGTGAGCCCATTGACAAGCTGCTGTACGGCGGATACTCCACCATTTCCCTGGGCTACGCGGGACTGTACGAGTGCGTGAAATACATGACCGGTATGAGCCACACGGACCCGGCCGCCACGCCTTTTGCTCTCGAAGTGATGGACTACATGAACGCTGCCTGCCGCCGCTGGAAAGCCGAGCACAACATCGATTTCAGTCTGTACGGCACGCCCCTGGAATCCACTACATACAAATTCGCGAAATGCCTGCAGAAGCGCTTCGGCATCGTAGAGGGTGTGACCGACAAGGGATACATCACCAACAGCTATCACGTACACGTAACCGAGCCCATCAACGCCTTCGACAAGCTGAAGTTTGAGGCGCAGTTCCAGCATCTGTCCCCCGGCGGCGCCATCAGCTACGTGGAAGTGCCCAACATGCAGCAGAATCTGGATGCGGTTCTGGAAGTGATGAAGTTTATCTACGACAACATCATCTATGCGGAATTGAACACCAAGAGCGACTACTGCCAGGAATGCGGATACGACGGCGAGATCGCCATCGTGGAAGAGGACGGCAAGCTGATCTGGGAATGCCCCAACTGCAAGAACCGGGACCAGGACAAGATGAACGTGGCGCGCCGCACCTGCGGTTACATCGGCACCCAGTTCTGGAATCAGGGGCGGACTCAGGAAATCAAGGAACGGGTTCTGCACCTGTAAGGAGTCGCCATGCATTACGGTGAGATCAAAGACTGCGATATTGCCAACGGCATTGGGGTACGGATTTCTCTGTTCGTATCCGGCTGCCGCAATCACTGCCCCCACTGCTTTCAGCCCGAAACATGGGATTTCACCTACGGCGATCCTTTCACGCCGGAGGTGGAGGAGAAGATCCTGTCCATGCTCCGCCCTGCCTACATTCAGGGGCTGACGGTTTTGGGCGGCGAGCCCATGGAGGCGGAAAACCAACGGGATCTGCTTCCCTTTCTCCGCCGGGTGCGGGATGCGTATCCGGGTAAGACGATCTGGATCTATTCCGGCTTCACCTATGAGGAGCTGCACGATCCGGCCTGCCGGGCACGGTGTGAGGTGACGGACGGGATTCTGTCGCTGATCGATGTGCTGGTGGACGGACGCTACGTGGAGGAGAAACGGAACATTTCCCTGCGATTCCGCGGCTCGGAAAACCAGCGGCTGATCGACGTACCGAAAACCATCTCCGCCGGATCGGTTGTCCTTTGGGGAGAATAAAAAATCAGGAGTTGTTGCGAGAGCAACAACTCCTTTTGCGTTATGTATGAGAAAGATTCTTCAGGGGCACGTAACGGAGTGCCTCGGGGATCACCTCGGCGCGGACGCCGCAGGCGGGGATGATTTCGCCGTCCAGGCAGATACGGGACACGGTATCGAGAGTGAATGCCTTACAGCGGCGATACTCAATGATGGATGCGAACTGGGGTGCCACCGTCCAGGTTTCCGGGTTGATATGGGTACCGGCACGGTAAGCGCCCACCACCGATATGAACTTGGCGCGGGAGATGTTCTTCACCGCCAGCACGTCAAGGAATCCGTCGGTGGGATCCGCCGCCGGGAGAGCCTTGAAGCCGCCGCCGCAATAGGGGCAGTTGGCCACGGCGGTGAGCAGGAATTCCCCTTCCATCCGCTCCTCGTCGATCAAGCCGTCACAGTCGTATTTCTTTATACCGTGGAAGGACATACCTGTTTGGATGGTGGGCTTTTTCGCGAGGATCTTGGCCACGCCGGCGATATAGGAGGTGCTGTTGGACATGGTATGCTTTCTTCGCAGATTCTCGGACTCCGCCGCCACTTCGCAGTCGAAGCCGATGTTCAGCATATTGAGCACATACCGTCCGTTGACGGAGATCATATCCAGCATGATGTGATCCTGCCCCTCGGGGGGATCAAAGGCGGCAATGCCGCGGACGAAATCGTTGCCCGAGCCGGCGGGGACGATGGTGATGGACGCCCGTTTGCCGGCGCCGGCCATCATGATACCGGTAGCGGCTTCCCCGGCGGTGCCGTCGCCGCCGTATACCACAAAATGGGTATCGGGATCGTGGAGACACGCCTCCGCGATGTAATCCGAACATTCGCCGGAACGCTCCGTCAGGTGGACTTCCGCACCTGCCTCCGCCGCCGCACGGCGGGCATCGTTCAGATACCGTCCGTTGCCTGCTGCGGGATTCATTACATATACCAGTCGTTTCGACATATTGTATACCTCGATTTATGTAAATACAAGGGGATTTATGTCCTTATTATACAGGGAATCGGGGGGATTGTCAAGCGAGAGGCTCACCGCTCATCCGTGAGGATATATTTCACGGATGGAGTGGGATGGGGTAACTCGGTTTTGAAAAACGCAGGATACATGAGGATATCATCCTCCGGGGACACCCACCTCAGGAATTCTTTATTTTGATCCTCCGTGAAGCTCATGGAAACGGGTGTGAAATCCTGCGGCACTTTCATATAGAAATACAGAGAAATCTCATAGATGCGCTTACCCATTTTTGCCGGAGAATCCCCGATAAAATAATTCTCGTGGACGAAACCCAAGCGATCCACCTCCATTTTCACGCCTGTTTCCTCCTCCACTTCCCGGACAACGGCTTCCTCCGCCGTTTCGCCAAACTGGATCCGTCCTCCTACCGAGTACAGATATTCCACGCGGTCGTTGCCCGCCATCAGGATTTTTCCGTTTTTCTGAATAATCGCACCGACACGGATGTTGATATATCCGTCGTCACAGGGAACACACATATCTGTATGCATATACAAAACCTCCTATGCAGAATACAAATCCGCCGGATGCTGATCCGACGGATTTTCTCTATTACCGATTCTTTTCTACGGTTTGGATGCGCAAGGCGGTGGCGGCGCCGGTATGGGTGGAGGTACCGGCGGTGATGACCACCCGGTCGCCCATATCGATATAGCCGCTCATCTTGGCGCAATCGATGGCGTGGCGGTACATGGCGTCCTCCTCATACTGGTACAGCGCATGGACCGGGTACACGCCCCAGGACAGGGCCAACTGATGGTAGGTCTTATCCTCCGGGGTGGCGGCGATGATGGGCTGGGCCGGGCGGTACTTGGACACGCACCGGGCCGTATAGCCGGATTTGGTCAAGGCAATGATGGCACTGGCGCCAATATCCCGGGCGGTGGTACAAGCGGCGTCGCAGATGGCGCCGGTAGCGTCATCGATCTGGCTGTTGTACCGGGCCGGTGCGCCGTAGCCGAGCTCAAAAGCGTCCTGCTCCGCCTGGCGTGCGATCTTGGACATGACGCGAACAACCAAGGCAGGATCCCGTCCTGCGGCGGTCTCGCCGGAGAGCATGATGGCCGAGGTACCGTCAAAGACGGCGTTGGCCACGTCGGTGATCTCCGCACGGGTGGGAGTGGGGCTGGTGATCATAGACTCCAGCATCTGGGTGGCGGTGATGACCATCTTTCCTTCCTGATAGCAGCGGCGGATGAACTTCTTCTGCAAACCGGGGAGTCTCTCAAACTCGATCTCCAC
>JAZQFQ010000053.1:0-4638 GCA_045539595.1 Eubacteriales bacterium
CGTTTATGTTGTCATTCGTAATTCGCATCACATCGTTCTTACGGGGTCTCGGGGTGTCCCCGAGCCGACGTGGGGGGTCTTAGGGGGTAGCCCTTCGGGGAGGGCTGGCCCCTAATCATTTCCCAAACTTCCCCCTCGACATCCATCCTAAAATATGGTATAATGATCCCAAATCCATCCCCCGAAAGGAGATCCAAAATGAACTTCACCCACCTCACCGAATATCTGGACAGCCTCTATGAAAAAGAAGGCGTGCCCTCCTCCGACCTCATCGTATATCATAAAGGAAAGGAAGTCTACCGCCATACCGCGGGCTTCCAGGACGTGGCCAGCGGCGAACCCCTCCGTCCCGATGCCCTCTATAACGTCTATTCCGCCACCAAGCTGATCACCGTTATGGCCGGTATGCAGCTGTTCGAAAGAGGAAAATTCCTCATGAGCGATCCCGTGGGGGATTACATCCCCGCCTTTGCCCATATGAAGGTGGAAAGCACCAATTCCCACGGTGCCATCGAGCTCACCGACGCCCGCCCCATGCGGATCCGGGATCTGTTCAATATGACCTCCGGTCTGGATTATACCTTCCGCACACCGGAAACCAAGGCTTGTATGGAGGCCGCAAACGGCGCACCCACCACCGCCCAGGTCATCGATGCCCTGGCCAAGCGGCCCCTCCGCTTCCAGCCCGGCGACCGGTGGATGTACGGCACATCCCACGACGTGCTCCTCCGTCTGGTGGAGGTGGTCTCCGGGGAGATCTTCTCGGAGTACGCCAAAAAGAATATCTTCGATCCCATCGGCATGGGGAATACCTACTTCCACGCCGACGAGGCGATCTATGCCCGTATGGCATCCCAGTACCGCTTCGATAAAGAATTGAACCGGGCCGTGGACGTGGGCAAGGGAAATCCCTCCTTCGGCCCTCTCTTTGAGAGCGGCGGCGCGGGAG
Organism: Eubacteriales bacterium; assembly: GCA_045539595.1. Classification (GTDB taxonomy): domain Bacteria; phylum Bacillota; class Clostridia; order Oscillospirales; family CAG-272; genus SIG701. The sequence goes on from JAZQFQ010000053.1 coordinate 950, forward strand.
CTATCTCCTGTACCGAGGATTACGGACGCTTTGCGGAAACGCTCACCCACCTGGGCGTAGCCCCCACGGGCGAGCGGGTGCTGGCGGAGCGCACGGTGGAGCTGATGCGATCCGATTGCCTGACCGATGTGAACCGGGCCACCTTCGATTGGCCCCGCTTCCGGGGCTACGGCTACGGATTCGGCGTCCGCGTGCTGAAGGATCCCGCCGCCTCGGGCAATCTGACTCCGGCTGGCGAGTTCGGCTGGGGCGGCATGGCCGGTGCCTACGTCCACTGCGAGCCGGCCACCCAGACCTCCATCGTGTATATGCAGCATATGCTGAAAAATAAGGAAGACATCATCCATCCCCGCCTGCGGAATCTGGTGTACGCGGGGCTGTGAGGATCGCATCCCTCCGGCGAAAGAAATAACAAAAATCCCCGACAGAAATATCTGCCGGGGATTCTATTTCGGCCCAATCAGCCTCGGATCATATCGATCACGAATGCCTTGTCGCGGACACCCACGCACTGGGCGGACACTTTGCCGTCGCGGAAAACAAGCAGCGTGGGGATGGACATGATGCCGAACTGCTGTGCCAGCTCGCCCTCTTCGTCCACGTTGATCTTGCCGACCTTGCAGTCAGAAAGTTCCTCGGCGATCTCGTCCACGATGGGGGACATCATGCGGCAGGGGCCGCACCAGCTTGCCCAGAAATCCACCAGAACGGGGATATCGGACTTCAGAACCTCGTTTTCAAAATTGTCTTTGGTGATGGTAAGAACAGCCATAGTGAGCTCCTTTCGTTTTGTGTAGTATATCCGTCAAACGGCGGCAATATCCGCCTCGGATACGAGTGTGATGTTGCTTGCGCGAAGAATTCGCTCCGCGGCGGCGTTGTCGTTCACGCGCATAACGACCCAGGCGTGATTGCCCGTCTTGGCCACGAAAGCGTAGACGTATTCCACATCCACTCCCTGCTCGGAGAGGATGGTGAGCAGATCGGCCAGTCCGCCCGGCTTGTCGTCGGCGCAGGCCGCTACAACCTCCGTAACGGAGCATACATAGCCGTGCTCGGAAAGAACGAACGCCGCCTTGGTATTGTCGTCGGTGATGATGCGGAGGATGCCGAAATCGCTGGTGTCGGCGATGGAGAGGGCCCGCAGACCGATTCCCGCCTCAGAGAGGGCGCGGAGCGGATCCGCCAGAGCGCCTTTGCGGTTTTCTATAAATACGGATACCTGTCGGATTGCCATAGGAAATCTCCTTTCGGATGATGGTTGTTTTTTGGCACGATTAAAAATTTTTCTTCGAAAAAATTTTTAATCATGAAGCTTTCTTTTATCGATCACGCGGACAGCCTTGCCCTCGCTTCGGGCGATGGACTTGGGCGCCACCAGATGCACGGTGGGACGGATGCCCAGCATGTTCAGCATGGCATTGACCAATTTCTTCTCCGCTTCCTGGGTGCCCTTCACGGTATCGCAGAACATATCGGGAGTCATCTCCACGTTCACGTCGAAGGTGTCGGTGTTGTTCACACGATCCAGTACGATCTGGTAGTTGGGAGAATAGCCCTCCTTCAAAAGAACGGCCTCGATCTGGGACGGGAATACGTTGACGCCGCGGATGATCATCATGTCGTCCGAGCGGCCCATGGGCTTGGTCATCTTGATCAGCGTCCGTCCGCAGGCGCATTTCCCCCGGGTCAGTACACAGATGTCGCGGGTGCGGTAGCGGAGCAGGGGGAAGGCTTCCTTGGTGAGGGCGGTGAATACCAACTCACCCTTCTCGCCCTCAGGCAGAACCTCGCCCGTGTCGGGATCGATGATCTCGGCGAGGAAATGATCCTCGTTGATGTGCATACCGGACTGATCCTCGCACTCGAAGGCCACACCGGGACCGGAGGTCTCGGTCAGACCGTAAATATCGTAGGCCTTGATGCCCAGGGATTTCTCAATATCCCGGCGCATTTCCTCCGTCCAGGGCTCCGCCCCGAAGATGCCCGCCTTCAGCTTGTTGTCCTCGGGCTTGTATCCCTTTTCCTTCAGCGTTTCGCCGATGTATGCCGCGTAGGAGGGGGTGCAGCAAAGAATGGTGGCCCCCAGATCCATCATGAACTGGATCTGGCGATCCGTGTTGCCGGAGGACATGGGCAGCGTCAGGCATCCCACCTTGTGGGAGCCGCCGTTCAGACCGGGGCCGCCGGTGAACAGGCCGTATCCGTAAGCCACCTGGCAAACGTCCTCCCGGGTGCCGCCCACGGCCGTGATGGCACGGGCACAGCAGTCCTCCCACAGATCCACGTCGTTCTGGGTGTAGAACGCCACCACGCGGCGGCCGGTGGTGCCGGAGGTGGACTGGATGCGCACACAGTCGGACAGGGGCTTGGCCAGCAGACCGTAGGGATACTGATCCCGCAGATCGTCCTTTTTGAGGAAGGGCAGCTTGTGCAGATCCTCCACGCCACGGATGTCGTCGGGAGTCAGACCCTTTTCTTCCATCAGGGAGCGGTAGTAGGGCACGTTATCCCAAACGTGACGGACCTGACGGCAGAGGCGCTCGCTCTGCAGCGCCCGCATCTGCTCATAAGGCATGGTTTCGATTTCTTTTTGGTAGTAGTGCTTGCTCATATAGGTATTCCTCTTTTTGGAAGATTAGTCGTTGTAGCCCAGGGCGAATGCTTTCTTATTCAGTTCCACAAAGGCGGGGGCCACGGTGGTTTCGATGGCGGCGATCCACTTCTCCTCCGGGATGCCCAGATACCGTGCCAGACGGCCCATCAGAACGATATTCACCGCCTTGGGGGATCCGGCCTCCATAGCCAGAGTGAGGGCATCCATCTCCTGCACCTCCGCGCCCATCTCGCGCAGGGTGGTGAGCACCTCGGCAGGATAGGATGCGGCGCCGGTGATCACGGGCATGGGATCGATCTGCTGGGAGTTGACGATGATCTTTCCGCCGATTTTCAGATTCGATATATAGCGGGCGGCCTCCAGCTTCTCAAAGGAGATGATGAAATCGGCCTCTCCCGCATCCACGATGGGGGAATACACCTTGTCGCCGAAGCGGACGTAGGTCACAACGGAACCGCCCCGCTGGCTCATTCCGTGCACTTCGGATACTTTTACATCATAATTTTCCGCGGTGAGGACACGGCCCAGCAGCTTGCTGGCGAGCAGGGATCCCTGTCCGCCCACACCGACGATCATAATACTGGTTGTGGACATAATTTACACTCCGTTTATCCGTTGAATTGGGTATCAGCCGATGGCACCGAAGGCGCACTTCTGACGGCATACGCCGCAGCCTACGCAAAGGGTTTCATCGATCACGGCCTTCTTGTCCCGGAAGCTGATGGCGGGACAGCCCAGACCCATGCAGGCCTTGCATCCGCGGCAGGCGTCCGCATCCACCTTCAGGGAGGGCAGCTTCTTCACGCTCTTGAGGAGCACGCAGGGACGGCGGGAGATGATCACCGAGGGCTCCTCGGCGGCCAGCTCTTCCTTCAATACCTTTTCGCACGCAGTCAGATCGTAGGGATCCACCACAGCCACCCGGCGGATGCCGATGGCATGACAGAGGGCTTCCAGATCGATCTTGCCGGAGGGATCGCCGTGGATGTCCATACCGGTGGTGGGATTCTGCTGATGGCCCGTCATGCCGGTGATGGAGTTGTCCAGAATGATCACGGTGGAGTTGGACTGA
>JAZQFQ010000054.1:0-4039 GCA_045539595.1 Eubacteriales bacterium
AGATTCGTATCCTACTAATTGAAGAAAAATGCCTTGAACGACCGGTGATTCTGTGCTATACTAAAGCATCACTTCGTTTACGATGAAAGTTATGGGATGTTTATGAATATGCAGGCGTGGCTTCAAAAAAATACGGAAACCCTGCGCGGCAAGCGAATTGCCGTCACGGGATCGACCGGCGGGTTGGGCATGGAACTCTGCACCTATCTGGCTTCTCTTGGTGCGTCTCTTTTCCTGTTGGACAGAAACGCGGCGCGATCTGCCGCCCACAAAGAAAGCTTATCGAAGCGATTTGGCATGGACGTCACCTGCGTTCCGCTGGACCTGGAGGATATATCCTCCGCCGACGCGGCGGTATCCGCTTTACTGGATGCGCAGGTGGATATGTTCATCCACAATGCGGGCGCATACAGCATCCCGCGTCATGCGTGCAGTACCGGATACGATAATGTGTACCAGATCAATTTTGCCTCACCGTACTATATGATCCGTCGCCTGCTTCCCATGCTGCAGGCGCGGGGTGGAAAAGTGGTGGTGGTGGGAAGCATCGCCCACAATTATTCCCATATTGACGCATCGGACATCGATTTCAGCACGCGCACCGCATCATCCAAAGTATACGGCAATGCCAAGCGGTATCTGATGTTTGCTTTGCATGAATTGTTCCGGGAAGAGAAGAACGCCCGCCTGGCTGTAGCCCATCCGGGCATCACGTTCACCAATATCACCGCCCATTATCCCAAAGTGATTTTTGCTGTCATCAAGCATCCTATGAAGGTCATTTTTATGAAGCCTAAGATTGCGGCACTGTCCATTTTGCGGGGTGTTTTTGTCGATACAGAATATGGTACATGGATCGGTCCGCGGTGGTTCAACGTATGGGGACTGCCGAAGAAACAAACACTTCGTACCTGTCCGGGGGATGAAAGACAAAAAATCGCACAGATTGCGGAGGAAGTGTATCGGCAGTGTGTGAAAACGGCGGAAGATGCGAAATAGCAGACAGGAGATACCGTATGGAATTTGAAAAACTGATTACGGAGCGATGCTCCATCCGGAAATTCCGGGAGGAGCCTTTGCCCCGGGAAATTCTCGATAAAATCCTGGCGGCAGGGCATAAAGCACCTACGGGCTGCAACAACCAGCCCCAGCGCATTCTTGTGCTGAATACGGCGGAGTCTATGGAAAAACTTCGCACTTGCACCAAGTGTCATTTCGATGCCCCCACCGCCATGCTGATCTGCCACAATCCGGCGGAAAGCTGGAAGCGCCCCTATGACGGCGCGTTGTCCTCGCCGGTGGATGCCGTCATCGTGACTACCCACATGATGCTGGCCGCCCAGAATCTGGGCGTGGGTTCCTGTTGGGTAATGCACTTCAATCCCTTTGCTGTCCGGGAAGCGTTTCATATCCCGGAGCCGATCGAACCGGTTGCGCTGCTCGTGCTGGGATATCCCGCGCCGGATGCCAAACCGCTTCCGCTGCACGATACATTCCGTCCCATGGATGAAGTTGTGGTGTACGACAGTTTCTGAGGGAGGATGTATATATGAAAAAAAAAGGTACAGGGATATTTCTTGCGGTGTTGGCGGCGGCGCTGTACGCAGTCAATTCTCCCTTTTCCAAATTGCTTCTGGAATATATGCCCTCCACGCTGATGGCTGGATTTCTGTATATCGGCGCGGGCGTGGGTATGGGCGTCATTGCACTGATCCGCAAAGTGCGAAAAACCGATGCGGCGGAGGAAAAGATCACCAAAGCGGACCTCCCGTATACTATTGCTATGATTGTTTTGGATATCGCCGCGCCGATTTTTCTGCTTTTGGGACTGTCCTTCACCACGGCGGCAAACGCATCCCTTCTCAATAATTTTGAAATCGTGGCAACGGCCTTGATCGCCCTTGCCGTGTTTGGGGAGAAGATCAGCCCGCGGCTGTGGGGCGGCATTTTGTTCGTGACCGCATCCTGTGCGCTTCTATCGTTTGAGGATATCACCAGCCTGGATTTTTCGCTGGGATCTCTCTTTATTCTGCTGGCGTCAGTGTGTTGGGGTGTGGAAAATAATTGCACCCGTAAGCTGTCGTCCAAAGATCCTTTGCAGATCGTTCTGCTGAAGGGAATCTTTTCCGGGCTCGGCTCGGTGTGCATCGGCCTCTGCATCGGTGAGCGCATCACAGTGATGTGGAGCATATTTGCCGTGCTGGCGGTGGGATTTGTGGCGTATGGACTGAGCATCTTTTTTTACGTCTATGCCCAGAGATTGTTGGGAGCCGCACGTACCAGCGCCTATTATGCGGTGGCACCATTCATCGGAACTCTGTTGTCGCTGGTGATTTTCCGTGACGTACCGCCGGTTACATACTTCATTGCACTTGTTCTGATGCTCATCGGTGCATGGCTTTGTGCCAAGGATGAACCGATCTTTAAAAAGAAACAGCGAACATAAAAAAGGCTGCTGCATTTTCATGCAGCAGCCTTTTGTGTGGCTATTATTCAGCAGGCTCTGTGACCGCGTCAGTGTCAGCGGGAACTTCCTTGCCGACATTCAGATAATCCAGATAATCTTCTTCAATATTTTTCTTGACGGATTCCTTAACACGGTTGAATCCGGAGAGTTTCGGAATACGTCCAGTCTGGATCTGCGTGCGGCCGAGACCAACCACGTCATTCCAGTTGCAGTTGTGTCCGATATCGAATGCTTTGCTGGAGTAGATCAGATCCAGCATGTCGCCGCTTTCAGAGTCCTGTGCGTAGCGGCGCTTCAGCATTTTCTCCTTAAACGTGGGGGTGATGGTGTTCAGTCCCTCGTAGGAGAAGTACTCGATCATGTAGCCGAGCTCGGTGGTATCAACTTTGGTGTTGGGGAGACAGAAGAAAGCGGTGGAAGTATCAACAGTGTGGTAGTATCTGGACTGTTCCGCATTCCACTTGGGCATCGGGATGATACCGAAATCGTCTTCCATATCGGCAAATTCCGTAATTACATTGGAGCCGCCGAAGGTGAACAGGTGCTTGCCGGAGGCGAACTTAGCGCGACCGTAGCCCCAGATATTACCTGCGGGTGCCGGGTATGTATGCCCGTTATATACAGTGCCGTATTCAATCATAAAACCAGCAACAGTTTCCAACTTGGTAATGGCATCGCTGGTATCCAGCCAGGTGTACTCAGGCTTGCCGTCTGCGTCCAGAGTTGCATATTTCTCGCCAACAGCCAGCATAAAGTTGGGGTAGTGACCGCTCACGGTAAACATGCCAACGATATCATCTTCATCCAGACCATCGCCATTTACATCCTCGGCTACCGCACGGCACATTTCCGTAAATTTGTCCCATGTCCACTGATTGTTGGCAACCAGTTCGTAGGGGCTTTCCAGAGATTTGTTATTGGCCAGGGTTTTGTTGAAATAGAGGGCAATCAGACCCTTTTCATCGGTGATAGAGATATCACCGCACGTGTAGAAAGTACGGTTTGCAATAGAGAGATCCGCTATTGCGTTCTGATCGTACCATTCGTTGGACAGATCCATGGTAGTAACATCCTTCAAGTCCAGCAATTCACCGGCCAGTGCGGCATTGTACATACCGCCCCATGCGTCGAACATGACGTCTACCAGATCCAGACCGCCGGCAACATATTCCGAGCGTTCCTTGTTGGGCCACTGAGAATCGGTGTATGTAACGCCGAAATTGTACTTGTTGATGCAGTCCTGCATGCGCTTGTAAACGGCGGAAGCAAACGGATCGGCACTGTCGCTTTCTACCCAAATGTCATCGTTGGAGTAGTAGCCGTAGTTTCTTTCCATGCTCATACCGTGAACACGAAGATTGGTTCCGCCAAAATCGGTTACGTCCAGAACCAGTCCTTTGTCCTGGGGAGTGGTGTCTTCCGGGGTAGAGGAGGGGGTGTCCGTGTCGCTGACATCCGGTGTGTCGGGCGTATCGGGATTATCATTACAGGCAACAAGTGAGGAACCGAGAAGAATCGCTGTGAGAATCAGGGCAAGAATTCTTTTTGCGTTCATAGTTATTTCTCCTTACA
>JAZQFQ010000055.1:0-12589 GCA_045539595.1 Eubacteriales bacterium
GATGCCCACAGCGCACAAAATCTGTGCTATCAGTTTGATATATGGGAACAATACGCCCGTGACGCGGGCATCCGGGAGGAGAACATTCTGCAATCACCTGTATAGTCAAAAGGGGCTGTTGCATTTAGATGCAACAGCCCCCTATTTTTACGTTTGCGACGTAAAAATTCGAAAACACGCTGAAATTTGCGGCGAGATTGCCCGTGTTTTTGCCCATATCGGACAAAGGAAGGCTCGCGGAGGTGACGCATTGTTACATGCGACACCTCCTTTTTCTTATTGGAACGTAACGCTCTTTGCCCACTCCACAAAGTGGGGACGGTACTCCGCATAGTTCTCCTTTTTGCAGGTAAACTGGATCATCCAGAATGCGTCCGATGCCTTATACATGGATGTCAGATACACAAAATCCGTGCCCTCGGATTCCACAAAGAAGGTGTACTCCATGATGATGAGTCCCTCCTCCTCGGTGACTGCCGAGGGGGATTTGGCGGCGTTGGCCGCATACACCATCTCGGCGTACTCGCGCACGCTCAGATTCTCCACGCCCTCCGCCAAGGTGAAGGGTTCCTTCAAAGTGAAGATGGCGGCTGTGGTGGCCTCAAAGCACACCGTGTATCCGTCCACATTCAATTCGCGAAAGGCCTCGGGCAGCTGAATCTCCATTCCGTCCCGGGAATAGGCGGCTTTTTCCATCTCCAAGAGTCCCACTTCCACATCCGCTTCCGTGCCGCATCCCGCCATGGTGATCAGCATCACCGCCAAAAGCAGCCATGCACCGACTTGTTTCATCTTCCAAACCTACCTTTCCCAAAAGATCCCGGAGGCTCCGGGATCTTGCGGTTTACTTATACGTCCAATTCAGGGAAATCCTGATAACCTGCGGGGGGATTTACCGTGACGGTCTGGCCTGCGTTGAGGTAATGGATCTTCATATCCATGCTGGCGGCCACATCCTTGCCTTCCACCGTCATATCCATATCGAATGCCATATCGTACTCCACGATGTAGCCGTCCTTCACGGTGATGACCACGGTTACATCCTTCATGGTGACGGAATCGCCGGCGGTGGAGGTCAGTCCCTCCATCACGTCCGCGCCATAGACTTCGCTGAATTTGTCAGCGGTGATCACGAGCGCAACGCTCTTGCTTCCGTCCTCGTTCTTCACGATCTCCGCATCGGCCAGCAGATCGGCGGGAAGTTCCTTCAGCACGTCGGTCGCGCTGGAAGTATCCATCGGGAAGGCTTCTTTGGCATCCGCCAGTTTGGCTTTATAGCTCACACCGGCTACGGTCAAATATGCCCATTCACTGCCGTCCATATACATATTCATGGCCACAGTCTCGCCCATCATGCTCATTTCCGCATCGATGGCGGCCACGGGCTTTCCGCTCTTCACATCGGCCATCGCCAGATGCATATCGATCGGCATGGTGATATCTACACCCATCATGCTCATCTTAATTTCCATGTCCACATCCGCTTCCATGGATTCCAGCTGTGCCATATTCAGCACAGCGCCATTGATCAGCGATTCGGGGGTTTCACCGCAGGAGGTCAGCAGCATAACGGACAAAAGCATGCAAACAGCCAGCACGGCAGAAAGAATTTTTCTCATAGTAATTTCTCCTTTAATAGTCGTATTCCGTATGTACGGATTGCTCAAATGTATTGTATCATGGATATTTTTCATTGTCAATAGAATTATACCACGTGATCCACCGACCGGGCAAACTCCTGCTCGCCCACGATGGCCAGAAGTTCCTGCCGCGTCTGCGCCTCGTCGTAGGTGGAATACCGTACATGCAGAATATCTCCCTCGCGGATTTCCTTGCCGCCGTGCTCATCCACTTCCGCCCCGTGCTTGGTCCCGTGCTGTACGGACAGAACGAACAGATTCCGCGGCCAGAAGATATCCCGGATCTGCTTGCCGATGGCGAAGGAATCGTTTTGCACCGTCACGAAGGTATCGATGACACAGGCGGTTTTGCCCTCGTTCTGCGACTCCTCGCGCCCTTCCAGCACGATTTCGTTGATGGAGCGGACCTCAAAAATCTCCGTGATGATGAACGCCGCCATGGAAACGATCAGGATGTACAGTATATTCTCGTGGCAGGACAACGCCTCCACGGCAAACACGATAGCCGTCAGAGGCATTTTCATCATGCCGGAGATGCAGGCAGTGATGCCCAGCACCAGAATCATCGTATAATAGGATTCGCTCAGGCCGAAGGCACTGACCAGTACCTGTCCGAGCGCGGATGCCAGCACCGCACCCAGGGACAACAGGGGCAGAAAGATACCGCCGGTGATGCCGTTGGTATTGGCAAACAGCGTCAGAGTGGAGCGGGCGAACAGAATCAGCAGAAGCATGGCAATGGCCGTGTGTCCCTCAAACAGGGACAGAATCAACTCGTGTCCCGTGGAGATAAAGGAATAGGACACAATGCCCAATCCCACCGTCAGAGCGAATACCAGAAAAATCTTCCATCCCCGGGGGACTCTTTTCAGCGTTTTCCCCACCAGCGCGGCGATCCATCCGTAATAATGCAAAAACAATACCGCGAACAGTCCCACCGCAACGCCCACTACCAGAGGGATCCAGATGTCCTTCACGGACAGCGTGATCAGATGCAACTCGGGAAACAGCGATGTGCTCACCGAGAAAAGGGGAGCCAGAATGTCCGTGGTAATGCCCGCAAACAGCACCGACACGGCGGACACGATCAGAATCATGGGGGACACCCGCTGATGGGCCTCCTCGATGGCGAACAGGATGCCCGAGATGGGCGCGCCCGTGGCGATGGAGAAGCCGGCGCAGGCGCCGCCCGTCATGGAATACCGCTTCCACGCCCGATGCTTTTTCGCCATGGGGGACACGCTTCCCTTACCGATGGCGGTACCCATCTGCACCGACGGGCCTTCGTTTCCCAGGGGAACGCCGATCAGAAAGGAGGTCAGAGACAGAAAGAACAATCCCACCAGATTGGACAGCCAGCGGCAGGGCAGACTGCCCCGCAGAATACCGATGGAGGTAGGAATACCGCCGCCCTGCAGATTGGGGATCCGCCGGTAGATCCACGAAAACAGGAACGCCACCCCCGCCAGGGCAAGAAGCACAGGGAGGACGACCCACAAATGATCCCGCATATAATGGTACCCCGCCTCCGAGAAGGCGATCACGTGGGTAGCGCACCATTTGTACAAGGTGATGACCACGGATGTGAGAATACCCGTGAGGGAGCCGAATATAACGGCCGGAAAAATCAGATTGATAAAGAAATTTTTATATCTGCTAAACATATGTCTTACCGTTCGCTGTCTGTATAGGTGTATACTTCTCCGCACTCAAAATACTGCACTTCCAAGTCGGGGAACATCTCTCGCAGAATATCCGCCGTGTACACCATGCCTGCCCGCTCCGATCCCTCGTGGCCCAGGATCAGAAGGGCCTTTTTGTATCCCAATTGCGCCGCATCCCGGGCGTATTCGCCCAGGCTCCATTCGCTGGTTTCGCCCACCAGCACCACCTCGGCGTTATCGCTCTTCAGTTCCTCAAACACGCCGCCCGGTGCGCCGAACATGCCGGACACCTTGGTGCACGCCGCATCCCGGGAGCCGCAGATGCGGATGTGCTTGATTCCCAGATTCTTTTCCAGAGTGGCGGCGATCTCCACCGGCGTCATGGGCTGATCCAGGGTGATCCTCACCAGATCAAAGCCGGAATACGCCGCCGTACCGGGGAGTCCCATATACTTCACCTCACCCGCACAGATCACATCCGGCGTACTCCAATGAGCGCGATCGTGATAGCGGTACACGGTGATGCCCGACTCCTCGATCAACTTTCTCTTTTCGCACTCCTGCTTTTCCTCGGAGTGGACATCCATATGGTTGTAGTAGGCAGGCTCATGAACGATGAGCAGCTGCGCACCCCACTCCTTCACCTGCCGGATCAGATCCGGGGTGGGAAACATGGCTACCGCCACTTTGGTGACCTCCGCCTCGGGATCCCCTGCCTTGCAGGTATCGCAGGAGCGGGAATAATCCCGTTCGATGGCAGTGGCAAACAATCCGTTTATAATATCAATCGCTTTCATACACATATCTCCTTATATGGTTTCGGGCAATTCCGCCATGGTGCGCACATAATAGTCCGCCGCCCCTCGGATCGCCTCTATATATTCCTCGCTGGAGGGATCGTACACCCCTACGGTGCACAGCCCCGCTTTGGCCGCGGTCTGCACCGCGGTCAGATTATCGTCAAAGAACACCGCGTCACACACATCCACGCCGATCTTCTCCACCGCCGCGCGGTAGATGGCCGTGTCGGATTTGACCATGCCGAAATCGTCCGTGCTCCACACGTTGTCAAACCAGTCCAATATCCCCAGCCGCGTAAGGCAGGGATCCACCATCTTATGAGGGCTGGCGGTCAGCACATGAAGGGTGCATCCTGCCGCCCTCAGCCGGGCCAGATATTCCCGCACGCCCTCCTTGATTTCGATCACGTCCCGGTATTTCACCAAAGCGAACGCGTCCATCTGCCGAAAAATTTCCTCCAAGGGAAGCGGCACGCCCAGCGTGTCCCGCATATATTCCGCCGTGCCCCGGTCCCCCAGGGGCGTGACGATCTTTATAATATCCGAAGGATAGCGGACGCCGCAATCGTCCAGAATATTCAAAACCTTCTGCGCCCAGTAGGGCATGGAATCCACCAATGTTCCGTCAAAATCAAAAATATAGGTAGAGTGCATAAATTGTATCCTTTCAAATGAGTCCGCTGTGCAACGACAATCCGGGGGCGTACTTGTGCAGCAGCCACAGCACCCCGAACACAATCAGGCAGCTGACAATCAGTACACCGATTCCGAACCAGACCGATCGTTTGTCGCTGTCCTCGTGATCCTCCGGTACAATTTTTCCCCGCAGCAGTTTGGCCAGCAAACCGCACAGGATAGACGCCCCGAACAGGATCCATCGGTTCTGATCCGTCACGCCGATCTCGAAAAATGCCGCCGCCGCGTTGACGCCCAGTATGGCCAGAAGAATATCGGAGGAGAACAGATCCCGCACCACAAAGAATATCATAGCCACGAAGATCAGTGTCAGAAATACCCACTGTCCCGCATTCCGTGTGCCCTGCAGCGTTCGTATATACTCGTACATGATCTGGGGGAAGGTCATTCCGGTACACAGCACAATGGCGTTCACGGACAGAAGGGTGGCTATATCCATGACAAAGGAAATCAGCGATCCCAAAATACCGTCCGGCGTCTCCTCATCGCAGATCAGCGTTTCCACAAAACGGGCCAACAGATCCACCCCGAAAAAGGGAATAAAATACGCAAAAGACAACCCAAACTGATTCAGCAGCACATTGAACACCACGTTGATGGTCCACTTGTCCGGATTGGCGGCAAATTCCTCCGCAATGCTGTTGAAATCACCGATAGGAATGACGCTGTCCACCACCTGCGACAGTTCCAGATGAAACGCGTTTCCCGCAATCAGCGCCACTATCACCAATATTCCTTTGATGATGCAGTCCACCCAGCGTTTGTTGTAATGGAGGGGAAGAAGATGGCCGAGTTTCTGCAGGATACTGCGTCCCCACCCGGTAACATATCCACCCAGGATAAACACAACCGCAAAGATCAGAATGGCCAAGGGCCAAAGCGCAAATTCAATCAGTTCCTCGAATATATTGGCTGAAAGAAGAATCTGCGGACACAGCATAAATCTCTCCTACCTTTTCTTTTTTCCATTATAGCACAGAACACCCGACAATTCAATAAGGGCATCGGCAAAATCCGCACCGATTCGCCGCCGGGACATATACTGACAGGGAATCAACCATATATTGAGGTGTTTTATGAATCAGAATCAAGCCTTTCCCACCCGCCGCGGCCGCCCGGTGCGGTATCCCGCCGCCTGGGCGATCCTGCGCGGAAGCGAGGATTATCCCGCCCTGCGGGGGACGGTCCGCTTTTATGAAAGCGGATACGGCGTGCTGGTGGTGGCCGAGGTGATCGGCCTGCCCGTCGGTGCGAGCCCCTGCGAAAGTCCCATTTTCGCTTTGCACATCCACGAAGGCGGCCCGTGTACGGGCAATGAGAGCGATCCTTTCGCCGACGTGGGGATGCACTACAATCCCCTGGGATGTCCCCATCCCTACCACGCGGGGGATATGCCGCCGCTCCTCGGCGTGAATGGATACGCCTTCGGCGCCTTCGTCACCGATCGGTTTACGATAGAAGAAATCGTGGGTCGGAGCGTGATCCTCCACGCCCACCCCGACGATTTCACCACTCAGCCCGCCGGTGCCGCGGGCGTAAAAATCGCCTGCGGGGAGATTATGGGACGAAGAAGATGAGGAAAGGGGCTATTGCATTTAGATGCAACAGCCCCTTTAATTTTAATCACTGTATCTCTTGCGCATCAGAGTCTTCTCGGGACACGCTTCGCCACACAACATACCCCATAAAGAATATCGCACCGTAGAACGCCGCCTGGCTCAAAAAGCCCAACACAGGATTTCGGCTGGAAAGAAACATCAACATTTCTATCGCAGCCGCCGTAGGCAATTCGGATACAAAGCCATAACTGGCCTCCTCCAAAACGGCAGATGCCACCGCAAGAACGCTCACAATCAGTACATGGATGCCGCGCACTCCGCCGATCTTCCCGCGGTGCAGAATGCGGCACGCCAATGCAAATACGGCCAGCGAGACGGCGTACTGCAGCACGCACGACAAAATCCCGTTGAGCCACAAAGGCATCACGCCCATCAACAGCATACCGCCCACGGAAACCAATATATATACCGCCACAGGCAGTACAGCCAACGACAGCACAGCACACAGAATCACCGATCCCACACGCAGCCGCCGGCGGCAAATCAACAAAGCGGACGTGAAAATGACAAGGCCGGGCAGGAATGCAGACACGAATCCTGCAAAAGGAAGTTGGGTGATCAAAACGGCCAGAATACATATTCCGAGCAGTCCCACCAAAACAAAATTCTTTTTCATACAGAATCCTCCTGATACCAATTGTTTATTTACAACCCCCGCTCCTTCAGATCGCGGACAAGCTCCACGTACATCTCGCGGACATCGAACCCGTCAATGTTCTCCCGTCCCAGATCGATGATATCGCTGTGGGAGATGCCCGCGTCCCCGCTTGGTTCAAACATCCGGAACCGATCTCCCCAGGAAAACGATGCCTCGCCCACCAGGCCGTCGTTGGCACCATCGAAATATTTTACCAGATGATAAGAGAAATTCAAGGGAAATTTCCCGCTTTTCGCCCGCTTCAATTTGGAGCCGATGCTCTGGCAGAAAACGCCCGCAGGCTGCGGCCATGCCTCATCGGTTTTCTCGCAGGCCTCCGATGTCAGATCCCGCACAGCGGCCAGAAAATCCGGTGACGGATCCCCCAATTTCCGCAAGGTTTTGTTGTAGGCATCGGCTATACTTTCCTGGATCTCCTCGGGCACCGTACTCAGCAGCCGATCCGCAAAGAGGCATCCGCGGTGGGGCGTATTCACCGTGGTCAGGGACGCTATGTAGGGCGCGGCACCGCACTCCGCCATGGCACAGCGGCAGTCCAGCCCGCCCTTGGAGTGGGCGATGATGTTCACCTTTTCGCATCCCGTTTCCGCCACGATCCGGTGGATCCGCTCCGTCAGTTCCCGGGCGCTGTCCCGGATGGACAAGGCCGATCCGTGCTCCCCGTAAAAGATTCTGGCGCCGTTCTTCTCCAATTCCCGGGGGATTCTGCCCCAATAATTGAAGTATTTGAAATCCCGGAAAAACACGCCGTGGACCAACAAAATGGGATATTTCGTTGCGCATATCCGCTCCCCTTTGCGCTCGGCATTCAGACGGGCGCGCCCGATCTCCCCATCGATTTCCTTCTGCACCGTGGCAATGATCTTGTTCAGCTGGATCAGGTTCAAAACGGGGATCAGGCCGCACAAGGCACCCACCACCCGCAATTTGATTCCCATCTGCAAGGAGGTGCAGTACACGATGAGGATGCCGATCCAGAAAAGGATCGCCTCGGCGCAAATGCAGAACACTGCGCTCCATATCCACGTCCACGCATCGGCCGGGAAGCAGAAAAATGCCAGAATCCCGTGATAGAGCACGGATGGAATCAGCGTCAGGGGGAATATCTCCAAAAGGATGCCGCCGTGGCGGCAGATCCGCCAGCGCAGATCCAGCTTATCCCGGCAGAAAATCCCTGCAAAAAGGATGATCCACAAAAATATGGGCACCATAGCCCACAGCACCGCCGGCTCCTGCCGGATCAGCAGATAGCTGTTTGCGATGAAGGAAAACAAGAGAAAATAAGCCATGTTTGCCGCCGTGAAAAACCGTTTCATGAAATCCCTCCTTCCGTGGTGTGGTTTTATGATAGCACGATTTCGGGATGTTGTCAAGAAATGGGGGGATTCACCAATTCATTTCCTTTACTTTTCGTTGGCAGTTTTTTTATTTTCCCCGTACTTTATTTTGTATTCACTAACCGTTTCCTTCTTTATTTTCCGGACACGAAATGCAAATACAAAAGTTAAAACAACGTCCAATACTTCCGCTACAATCAGTGCCGCAAAAATCAGTCCTTCATTTTGCATCGCTTTTGGAAGCACATTCAGGTTCTCAATCGCCGCATAGGCAATACCTAAATATACAGGCATCAAAGCGATACCTATAACGGTCAGGGCAGTATACACCTTGCAATTTTTCGGGTATTTAATACCTTCGAGCTCTTTGTTCAGCTCTGCTGCCGTCGTGATCAACTCAAAACTTCGCTTACCCTTCCAGGTTCCGTGGTATTCTTTTGAATTATTACTAACAAAATAGCAATCAGAGTTAAAAAAACACTTTACAAATTTTTGAGATTTGGGGTATCTCCTGATAACGAAGAGGGCTCCTGAAAAGAACCAAAGGCCGTACAAAAAGAAGGGTATGCTCGTAATCAAAAGTCCATTGCGATCAGCGGAGCCCGGTTCGCGCTGAAACGCCGTAAATAGAATCATTGCACCAACGCATAAGCAAATAGACGTAGCGAGTAGGATTGAAGACCACATATATCCAATATACTCGCGCTTAACTTTCCCGTTGAAAATATCTTTTTTCATCCACACACCGCCCTTCTTGGGTAAATTATACCACGCGATTCTTTCTACAGCCGCAGAAATCAATATCCAAACGCCTTCAGTAACAATCCGAACAGGACAAACAGAAGGAATGCTCCAAACAGAACAGCCCAAATAATGAGAATAACCTTACATATCTTATTGGATATGGCATTCACCTTGGCATATTTCTTTTGTCTTTCCGCCTCCTGTTGTTCCCTCTGCCGTTTTTCCTCCAATTTGATTTTTCTGAGATTTTCCTCTTCTTTTTCATACTCCTTTTGGGTAACCAAAAATCTGTCTGTGTGCCTCAGCATGTATCCCAAAGTAAACAGCATCAATGCCAAACCGGCCACGCCCAAATTCATATAAAAATACCCTACCCTCACCGAGAGGCTGGATGCAATTGTTTCCGGATCATGCGGATCATAAAAGATACGGATCCTGTCACCCTCGGAAAAATTGGTTCCTGTACCCGGTGCAAACGATATGGGGGTGTCGGTTTTCAGTTCTCTGTTGTAGGTGACTCCATCCACCTCGTATGTAATATAAATCTCCTGCTCGTCGGGACCCCTTACATCTATATCCAAATCAATATCAACGATCGTCGCCACCACAGATTTCATATCCGCCACAAGAGCATCATATTGCATTTTAGCAACAACGGAAAAAATAATGACGGCCCCAAATAACAAAATGCAAAAGACTATTGCCCACATTGCATTTTTGAAAGTTCTGTTGAATCTCAATTTTGCCATAACATCTCCTTGATTTACACGGCAGTATACTATCACCAAAATTATACCATGCGTTCATTCGATTGTCAATGACGTTCTTTGCTGGGTCCCGTCGGAACAGGCAACACTTCTCCCCCGAACATGGTCGTTGTTCGAGCCAAGAGAACAACACGAAAAAAAGCAGGCTACCGGATGGTAGTCTGCTTTTTGTGGGTTCTCGACAAATTCAACCTCTTATATTTTTATCATACAAAACTGCTCGGTTCTTCTATCGGTACGGCGATAGGTATAGTCATCGTCACCGCATCCTTGCAAAACGATTTCATCATCTGTATAGCGTTTCACACACCACATAAGTCCTTTTGTTGTCACGAGACATTTTCCAAGTTCACATTGCTCGGTAGGAATTTTAATATCCCGCAATTCATGAGAAAAATCACAATGGAATCTACACCATTTCTCACTATTATCCTTATAATTTCGTATTCTAAAGAACTGTCCTCCGCTAAACACCCCAAGATCGAATACAATATTGTAGGATGCGCCGCAATAGATGTTTGTATCTTTTTCCTTTATCGAAAAAATGTACTCGGTCTTACCTGTGCATAAGAAAAAGTTAAAACTATCATGTGTGGCATGATAACTGTCCGCCATCCGCCATAACGTCAGGCACTTTGGTATTCCTGCTTCTTTTACGGTTGGTAGCGGTTCGCCACTATGATCAACTACAAAGGATTCCAGCCGGCGCATTGTGTTTTTTAAACTAGAATCATAGTTCTCGCCAAGTTTTTGCGACATGGTCTCATTGTTTGAAATTGTTGTGTACGGGTCACAATCTCCAACACTGTATGAGTAGAATGTCTTTTCTTGAACTTGATCTCTTTCGCAAATTGCCACAAGTCGCTTTTTATCTTCAAATCCCTTATACAACTTCAATCCCAAAATATTTTTGCCACTAGAGCAATAGAACATAAGCGCAAACTGTTCCGTCTCGACTATCTCACAATTTGAACCACGGTAAACACCGCAAGTGAAATAATCGATTTTGCTGTCAAATGTACTGATACCGTCTTTTAGGATAGAATCCGTGCTAACAGAAAAAACTCTACTCATAAGTACAATTTTTGCAATCTCAGGATATGTCTGATCAAGTTCCCACCGGGAAACAGTTTGCCGTGTAGTGCCGAGTTTTTCTGCAAATTCTTCTTGGGAAAGATCATGATGTGTTCTGATTTGCTGAATGCGTTGTCCGAGTGTCATAGCAAATACCTCTCTGTTCATTTTCTACACTATCATACCATTTTCGCAGCAATAAGTCTACCAAATAATAATGGAAATTTGTTACGTGGAGCGTGACAATCATGGGGCATAGAAGTTAATCCCAAGTTCTGTCGGATGAACAAACAAAAGAAAAAGCAGACTACCGGATGGTAGTCTGCTTTTTGTGGGTGCTCAACAGAAATAAAGTTTTCGTTTCCGCGCTAGGACACTATCTCCTAAGCAGTCAAAATTTACTTTTCTACTATCGGGACCCAATACACCCCAAGATCATCGTTGCTATCCTGATTCACAGGTGTTTGGTAAGAAATCATAACCGAATAGGTGCTATCCAGCCGATAATTCGTTTGCGGAAACCACTCCTTCGTGATTTGATTGAACGTTTTTTCCCTTGCATCAGCGCGCGAATTCCCCTTACAAACAAACACTGCCCAGGTCGCCGCAGGGAAAGAATGGATCTCAAATTCATCCAAACGATCAGACGAACTTGACATATCCCGATACAATCCACCCTTTGATCCACCATGTGTTTGACTCGTTGAGATCATTCTCATCTGATTCTCATTCAAATCCGCTTTGCTCCAATAGGTCAATCGATCTGCCTCAACCTTGAGCAACACATCAAATCCCGGTTCCTTTTCCATTCTGAAATCCATAATATAGCCTCCTCTTAATACAAATTGCAGTCGCAACGGTGCAAACGCTTTTAACGTGCAACCGCCACGCCGAACTGCAGAAGGAGTAACGCCATGAAAACGCGAGAAAGCTTTTGTGAAGCTATCATGTGAATCGTATCCATACATCAGCGCAATGTCGATGATTTTTTCACCCGAAGAAAGGAGCTCCATTCCCGCCTCTGCCAATCTGCGGTTCCGAATATACTCACTTACGGTAAAACCGCACAGCATGGAAAATGCTTTTTGAAAATATCCGGACGACATATAAACATGCGACGCGACATCCTCAAGCGAAAAATCATCCTTTAAATGCACTTCTATATAGTCAATCGCTTCCTCAATACTTTCCAACCAATTCATGCATTCTCACCTCCTGTGCCTATATTTTAGCACGCTTGTATGATGTAATTCTCGTCATTTTGCGAAATGATTTGTCCAATCGAGGCCATTATTTCTTTTAGCATTGGTGTTTTCTATATTATATCATAAAACCAACTGATCATCAAATGAATGAAAAAGTTTCATTACAAGTCGAAAAAAACAAGACAGGCGACACTGCGGTTGCAAAAACTCCGCACGTGCGGCGGGAATTCACCGTGTATCCAATCGACTCTTGCGGTGCCCGGGATTTCCTTGCCTGGCGAGGCGACACTTCTCGTTGGCACCAGCGTATTTTTCATCGGGACTATCCGCCCTCGAAAAATGCGGGTGCCTGCCGTGCGCTCCCGCCGCCTTTATCTGCCACAGG
>JAZQFQ010000056.1:0-40299 GCA_045539595.1 Eubacteriales bacterium
AAACCATTACTCCTCATCCACCGTTCGCGTGCGAACGGTCCCCCTTCTCCCACAGGAGAAGGCACGCCTTCGCCGCAACTTTTCTTTGCTAAAGCTTTTTGTTGCCACCTGCATAGCAGGTGGTTGTCTTTCATAGACAAAGCGAAAACTCCCGCAGAGTGCTCTGCGGGAGTTGTTTTCTTCACTTCTCAATTACGTTTTCATACAGCCGGCTCAGGCAGGCGGCGATCTCGGCCCGATTGGCGGCTTTTGTCAGATCGGTGATATCCGTGCCGATATCGAGGATACCGTTCTCCTTGGCCCAGGACACATAGGGCTTTGCCCAATCGCTGAATGTATACTCCTTCGCGTCGGCGGTGGATTCCTTCGCCTGCGTCAGCAAATCGGCGTATCGGTAGAGGATGGTCATCACCTGCTCACGGGTGACGGAATCCTCGGGGGCAAAGATGCCGCTGCCGTATCCCTCCACGATCTTATTCTCCGCCGCCCAAGCGATGGCGTCGGTGTAGTACCAATCCCGCTTCACATCGGTGAAGGCGGCGGCTTGTTTGGGGGCGGGGCTTCCTGCCTGACGCCACAGAACGGTGACGATCTGCCCTCTCGTGAGCGGTTCCGCCGGGCCGTAGGTGGTATCGGAGGTGCCGTTCATCAATCCCTTGGTATTCACAAACTTCACGTCCTCGTAGAACCAATCCTCTTTCTTCACGTCGGTGAAGGGATTCTCCCAAGGTGTTTCCGTGCCTGGCATGACGAAATCGTTCAGCACGAACACGCCGTCGTAGTTGGTATCGGAGAGGGATTTCCAGCAGTTGGCGTTGAAATACAATTTCCCGTCGGAGGAAATACCGCAGTCCTCAATCTCAAAACAGCGGGGGTAGTCGGAGCTTTCCAGATAGAACACCAGATCCTCCCGGGGCTTCAGGGTGGGGGTTCCCTTTTCGATCTGGCTCAGATCAAAGCCGAGAACCAAACTCTGGTACACGGTTTCCACCTCATAGCATCCGGCGTAGGAAGCGAGAACAATATCCCCGCACACGTCGATTCCCTGATTGGCGAAGCCGGTGAAGTCCCGCTTCTTTCCGTTCACTTCCACCGCGGTGGAATCCAGATAGCATTTTATATTGACGGAGATCTTCCCCTCCGTTTTATCCTTGGCTATTTTTCCGGTGGAGATGGTTTTATGGGACCACTTGAACAGGAAGGTAATATCCTTATCATCCACTTTATACACCGCAAAGCCGACGGGATTGAAATTACCTCCGTTATAGTGCAGGGTGTACTGGGCTCTCTGGCGGAGCGTGGTGCCGTCCACCTCAAAGACCACGATATTGCCGGTTTCGATATCGTTGCCCGAGGCGAGGACAAACAAATACTCTTTTCCGTCGATAACGGCCACATCCGCGTCGTTGGCGTGGCCCAGGTTGGTGAAATAATTCTCTCCCGTGTCCCCATTTTTCATAATACGGGTGCGGCCGTTGTCCTTGTGCACCCGGAACACGATGGCTTTGGTGTTCTCGCCTCCGATCATGACGGAGTACAGATACGTATCGCCCACACCCATTCCCTGCGTGCCGGAGCAGCCAAGGTTATGGGTCGTGACGGCAATCTTTGTCCATCCCTCATCGGTAATGGTATCCGACGCGGCGGCAGTGGGTATCACAAGGGTGGTGATCAGCATCACCGTGCAGACGATCCACGAAGTCCATCTTTTGGCTATATGTTTCATGGGGATTCTCCTAAAATAATTATCTATATCCATCATACCACAAAACCCGCCGGGATGCAAGACCGGCGGGCTTTGTGGTTATTGAGCGAGGTTAATCATCCAGATGAGCACTCTGCTCTGCCTGGATCTGCGGATCGTAGGAGAGGAGGGGCTCCTCGTCTTTGTTCTTGATCTTGCGGTTGATGTAGTTGTTGGTGATCTTGATCACCAGGGGGAACATCACCACCACGCCGATCAGGTTGGGGATCATCATCAGACCGTTGAAGGTGTCGGACAGATCCCATGCCAGGGAGGAGGTCATCACCGCACCGAACATAATGGTGGTGATGTGGATGATCTTGAAAATAAAGGTAGTTTTGGTGCCGAACAGGTACTCCCACGCCTTGGAGCCGTAGTGGGACCAGCCCAGAACGGTGGTGAAGGCGAAGAGGAACATGGCGATGGCGATGAATTTCTCACCGATATCGCCCCAGGAGAATACCTGGTTGAAGGCGCCGGCTACCAACGTCGCGTCGGTATAGCCCTCCAGGATGGCACCGGTTTCCAGATTGTACGCGCCGGAGGTGAGAAGCACCAGCGCCGTCATGGTGCAGACCACCATGGTATCGGCGAACACCTCGAAGATGCCCCACATACCCTGCTTTACGGGCTCTTTGATATTGGAGTTGGAGTGCACCATAACGGAGGAACCGAGACCGGCCTCGTTGGAGAACACGCCGCGCTTGAAACCTTGGGTCATGGCCGTCTTTACGGCTTCACCGGCAATAGCGCCCACAGCGGCAATGGGAGTGAATGCGTTGACAAAGATGGCCTTGAAGGCGGGCAGGATGGCGTCGTAGTGGATACCGACGATCACGATGCTGCCGCAAACGAAGAGAACCACCATAAAGGGAACCAGTTTTTCCGCCACGTTGGCGATGCGCTTCAGACCGCCGAGCGTGATGAGGGCAGTAAGGGCCATAATTACGGCGCCCAGAAGCACGTTATAGAGGCTGGAGCCCATCATGGGGATGGAAGACAGCGCCTGCACGTCGAAAGCACCCGCCACGTTGGCCACGATCTTATTGACCTGGCCCATGGAACCGATACCGAAGGAAGCCAGGAGGGTGAAGATACAAAACAGGACAGCCAGGATTTTGGCGGGAATCTTCATGCCCTTCTTCTTGCCCAGACCGTCGGTGATGTAGTACATGGCACCGCCGGACCACTCGCCGTTCTTATTGCGGCGGCGGAAGTACATACCCAGCACGTTTTCGGCGTAGTTGGTCATCATACCAAAGAAGGCGGCGACCCACATCCAGAACACGGCACCCGCGCCACCCAGGCAGATAGCGGTGGCCACACCGGCGATATTACCGGTACCGACGGTGGCGGCCAGAGCGGTACACAGAGCCTGGAAGGGGGAGATGGTTCCCTTTTCCTTGCTGTGGCCGATGACCTTTTTCGTAAACAAACTGCCGATGGTGGATTTCCACCAAAGCGCCAGGTGGGATACCTGGAACACTTTTGTTCCGAGAGTAACGATAATACCGGTACCAATCAGCAGAGTCAGACCGGGAATACCCCAGATCCTGTCGTTGATATACTTGTTGATTTCCGTGATTTGTTCGAGTAACACGATTCATTCCTCCTTGAGAAAAATAAAAAATGCGGTTTGCGCAAAACGCAAACCGCCAATACAAACAAATACAGAAAGAAAAAGTGTTGACTTTGTCCTTTTGCCTGAGAGATTAGCGTAAAATCGCTTTGCACCTTCGGCACTCAATTCAATGAGCTTCTCCAAAGTTATGTCGGTCGGCAGTCCTCATCCTCGCGGACACCTGAGAGCGTTACTCCTTCGGCAGCTTTCGCTATTTCCTGCAGACGTCATACATAAATATTCAATTTTTGATTATTATACTCCTAATATTCGCATATTGCAACAGGTTTTTCACAAAAAATGTGGATTTCGTTCATTTTTCACATAATTTTGCGAAATGGCAGGGGATTATACGGCATATTTCACGCCTTTTTCTTCCGAAAGCGGCGGACAATCAACACCACCAGCAGGCAGATACCCAAACAAATGGAGACACCCACACTCAGAACGCCGACCAAAAATGCCACTCCCACCAATCCGATCAGATAGACAGGCGGGCCGCCCGAAACAGTCGCTGTAAGTCTATCCCCGGAAAGATCCAGCGCCAGATGGACACCGCCGGGGAATCTGTCATTCACAGGCACTTCATTGGAAACACCAAGCACGCGGCCATTTGCATCTACATAGGCCATTTTGGCGGATTTGTATGCGGTGCGAAGGTATTCGAAGTCGTACTCCGCGTCGGGGATGCCGTAATATGTATAATAATATCCGCGAGATTCCTCCCGGATATCCAGATTCCATTGTGCTTCGATCTGCTGCAATTTCTCTTTTGTGTCAGTGCCATAGGCCACCTCCACCTCACACTCCATCCAATCGGATATACGGTGTGTTTTCATGCACAATTCTTCCAGTGTATCCGCATATTCTTCATGCAGTTCCCTGGGAATGCTGAAAAAAATGGTATAATGGGGCCGCCAATCCGACACGGCATCGGCAATATGAAACGTATAGCTTCTGTATCCGTCCGCGCAGTACCCCACGATCTCGCTGTCCCGGGAGATGCCGTAGGCTTCCCCGTTGGCTTCGTGGTACGGGACGTAGGCCTCATCCTCGGGGGAGATGGGCAAAAGCAGATCTATGTACGCAGTGTCGGTGGGGATATTAGCTTCATCCACAGAGACGCCGAAAAATTCATCCGGCCGCCAGGCATACACAGGGGTAGGAACGGACAGTAAGGAAACAAGGATCGCGCAAAGGACGACAGACACTGCTTTTTTCATAATACACCTCCGTTATGTTCCGCTGAGATTACTTCACTACCGCCAACTCCGACGCCCCTTTTTCCCGCTTCATCCGGGCGGCGCATCGGGTAATGGCCCAGACTATGCCCAGATACACGACCACCAGCGGGATGGCACCGTACATATACCAATAGGGATAGGGGATGATCTCCCAGAACAACTCCAAAAGGGGATTCCCCTCGGGGGAGAGGGAGAACATGTAGTTCAGCTCCGCGATCTGGCCCTGCCAGTCCAGGATTCCATTCTCCGCCGCATAGCGGTTGAGCCATCGATTGGCAAAATGAACCGCGGTATAGATGGCCATGGTAATCGCCACCGTATGGGGGGTGGTGCGGAAGTCGAAGCGGATAAGTCCCGTAGTAAAGAGGAGCACGGGCACCGCCACTTCCAGGGTATGGGGGATATAGTAAAAGAAAAACGCGCCGGAGGGGATAACAAAATCCGCCTGTCCCGTATTGGCGATCAGCGCGAGAGCTGCCCCCAGGCACCAGAGCAGCGTGAGCGATCCAAGGACGCGGTTCCTGGACAGCACCGTCAAGGGGAGAAGGATGGCGTTGATGGAACACATATGTAAAGGGAGATACTCGATGGGAGAATCCCACATAAGCAGATTGAAAACAATAGCGGCGATGCCGGCGAAGGACAACACAAACAAGATGGCTGTCTGTTGTTTTTGGGGAAGCTTCCGCAGAAGGAAGTGGAGTCCCACGATCATCGCCGCGCTGAGAAGCAATGTGGCGATATGCTGGGGGGTAAAGGTGCCCCAAGGCACAAAAATCATCTCTTTTCGCGTGAGATTGGTAGGTACAGTATACCACATATACGGAAAAATGGCAAGAGGGGAGAAATAGGCACCCGGCGGGTGTCTTTTGTGAGAAGCTCACGCTACTGTGCAAATCATATGGAGCAGGATAAGAGAACCCACCCACGCAAAACCGTAGTACAGGGAAGAAAACATTCCCTTCTTCAATTGCTTCTCTCGCTCAAACAATACAAACAGGCGGCCGAATTTTGCAAGTGCCTCGTATTTGGCAACGGAAAGCAGGGCGGGCAACTGGACACAGCCCAATAAAATGGCCAACACACGGATCGGGATCCGCAAAAACGGCAGATAGCCGAGAGATAGAGTGAGAACGGAATACACAATCAGCACAAACAAAAACAGGCAGTTCAGCGGATACCGCACACCGAGGGGACATTGCGCGTGCAGTTGTGTATAGAGCCAGTAGTTTTTCATGCCCTTGCGGTTCTTATGGATATACGTTTTGCTTCGGCCGGACACCCGCAGATAATCGTAGATGCCACAGCGAAACCAAGTATACAGGAACAGGCTGTACAAGACGAAGAAGAAATTGAAAAGGTAAAACATCCACTTGTATCCTTTTTGTGTTCTTAAACAGGAGATTGTTTTGTGAATACATTATATCATGCGCCAGGGGATGGTTCAAGAGGGAAATGTATGCAAGGGGGGGAGGCAGGAACCATTCGAGTTCGCGTGTACGCGAACTCGTGAACTCGCATGGTCCTTTCCCCTGCGATACGACAATAAATACACATTCAATGTATTGACATTGTATATACAATGTGATACAATTAGGTTGATAGGAGGTGTGTTATGCCACAAACAATCGTTAACATCCGTATGGATGAAGCACTAAAAAGAAACTTTGATTTTATCTGCGATGAATTAGGTATGAATATGAGCACGGCTATAACTATCTTCGCGAAACAAGTATGCCGTGAAAAAAGAATCCCCTTTGAAATAGCCCTAAAACCCACTGCTCAAGAAAAGGAGACAAAAATTATGACAAAGACTAAATTTAAGGTTTTTATCGGCCCCGACTGTTCTCCAAACGAAATCACCGCCGTTGAGGGATCGTTTGATGATTTCGACGATGCTTATCTATTTTTGCGCGAAGAATATGATAAAATGCAGGAAAAAATGTGGGACAGCCATGACGAATACCTGCGAAAGGCCGACATTTATTTGGGAATAGAATTTATCAATCCAGAAAATATGTATCGCCATGCAATATATGATGACCTGGGTTGCGAGTTGGTTTACGAATACAATAACAAAAAGGAGTCATTAAATAAACTCTGTTCAGAGGAAGTCCGTGGTGACATGTTCGCCGCCCTTTACGGATTTGTAATGGCGCTGAACATAACGGGAAGAATCGTATTATAACACACAAAAACCCCTCCGATGCGCACGCACCGGAGGGTTTTCATTTGCATTATAGATTAAAATATTCCGAGTCCGCCGATGGCCACGATCAGGCCGGCGAACACGATGGAAACCATGGACAGCAGTTTGATCAGGATATTGACGGAAGGACCGGCTGTATCCTTGAAGGGATCGCCTACGGTGTCACCTACGACAGCGGCCTTGTGATCCTCGGATCCCTTGCCGCCGGAGTGGCCGGCCTCGATGTACTTCTTGGCGTTATCCCAGGCACCGCCGGAGTTGGACATCATAATCGCCAGAGCAAATCCGGAAACCAGGGCACCGGCCAGCATACCTACCACGCCGTTGCAGCCCAGAACCAGGCCCACCACGATGGGGGATACCACGCCGAGGGCAGCGGGAGCGATCATTTCCTTCAAAGAGGACTTGGTGCAGATATCCACGCAGGTGGCGTAGTCTGCATCGGCCTTGCCGTCCAAAAGACCGGTGATCTCACGGAACTGCCGTCTTACTTCCACAACCACCTTCTGTGCCGCGCGGCCGACAGCCTGCATGGTGAGGGCGGAGAACAAAAACGGCAGCATAGCGCCGATGAACAGACCGATCAGCACAGCGGGGTTGGTGATACTGAGATCCAGAAGTTCGGGATTGATGTTGGTGATTTCATCCGTATAGGACACGATCAGCGCCAGCGCGGTGAGAGCGGCGGAGCCGATGGCAAATCCCTTACCGGTCGCGGCAGTGGTGTTGCCCAGGGAATCCAGTGCGTCGGTTCTCTCGCGGACTTCCTCGGGCAGACCGCTCATCTGGGCGATACCGCCTGCGTTATCAGCGATGGGGCCATAGGCGTCGGTAGCGAGGGTGATACCGAGGGTGGACAGCATACCCACAGCGGACAGGCCCACACCGTACAGGCCGCTCTCAAAGGAAGCGATGCCGCCGGCGCAGAAGTAGCTGACGAGGATAGACACGCCCACGATGATCACGGGGATGGCGGTGGAATTCATACCCAGGGCGATACCGTCGATGATGATGGTGGCGGTACCGGTTTCGCTGGATTTCGACAGCTTCTTTGTAGGCTTATAGGAATCGGAGGTGTAGTATTCGGTGAAGTAACCGATCAGCACACCGGCCAGAAGGCCCGAGACAACGGCGCCGATCAGGCCCAGGTGATCGGGGGTGATGGCGAAGATCAGTGCCACGCTGGCCAAAGCGGAGATGAGCGCGGCGGAATATGTACCCTTACGGAGGGAGGACAGAAGCTGTTTCTGGCCTGCGCCTTCCTTGGTGGAAACGAAGAAGCAGGAAATGATGGACGCGAGGATACCCATAGCGGCGATGCACATAGGCAGAAGCACGCCCTTCAGGCCATAGCCTGCGGCCACGGCGAGAGCGCCGCTGGAAATGATGGAGCCCACATAGGACTCGTACAGATCCGCGCCCATACCGGCCACGTCGCCCACGTTATCGCCCACGTTGTCGGCGATGCAGGCGGGGTTGCGGGGGTCATCCTCGGGGATACCGGCTTCCACCTTACCCACCAGATCCGCGCCGACGTCGGCGGCCTTGGTGAAGATACCGCCGCCCACACGGGCGAAGAGGGCCATGGAAGACGCACCCATACCGAAGGTCAGCATGGTGGAGGTCAGATCCTCAATGGGCAGTTTGAAACCGAATTTCAGAAGAATGAACCAGAAGCTGATATCGAACAAACCGAGACCGACCACGGTCAGACCGGTAACCATACCGGAGGAGAAGGCGATCTTCAAGCCCCGGTTCAGCCCCTCACGGGCACCCTGTGCGGTACGGGTGTTGGCGTAGGTGGATATCTTCATTCCGATGAAGCCGGACAAACCGGAGAACACGCCGCCGGTCAGAAAAGCAACGGGAACGAAGGGGGTAATGGTTCCGGCCACAGCCAGAACGGTAAGCAGCACAATAATTACGGCGAAGAAGACGGCAACCGTCTTGTACTGGCGCTTCAGATACGCCATGGCACCTTTCCGGATTTTAGCGGAAATGGCCGCCATTTCCTCGGTGCCCTCAGGCAGCCGTTTTACGGAAAAATACTTGTACGCGGCGAAGCCCAATGCGATCAGTGCCGCCGCCATTACGAGAAAAGGGATATACTCTGTCATGGTATTCTCCTGCGATGTAAATTAAAGTAATGTAATTATATAACATTTCTCTCAGAATTTCAACATTTTTTCGAACCTTTTTTGAAATTTTATGAACTTTTTTCAAAAAAACCGAACTTATATAACAGGGGGCATCCCTCTCGCCCGATCAAACTGCACATTTTATGTGCAAATTGATCGTTTTTGTGAAAAGGGGCGTTTGCTCACAAAAAATCGGCAGAGGGTGATCCTCTGCCGAGATTGTGTATGGATTTGGGATTTGCGGCGGAAGCGGATCACTCTTTGTTCGCCAAGAGCTTCTCCGCGGATACGAGACGCACGCACTGGCACACGATATGGGTGGCCTGCTCCAATTCCTCCAGGGTGGGGCAAGAGGGAGCGATGCGCAGGTTCTTATCCTTGGGATCGCATCCGTAGGGATAGGTGGCGCCGGCTTCGGTGAGGGCTACGCCCACGGAGCGGGCCAGTTTATACACGCGGCGGGCGCAGTCGTCCATGGTATTCAGGCTGATGAAGTAGCCGCCCTTGGGATTGGTCCAATCGGCGATGCCCGTGCCGCCCAATTCCCGCTCAAACACGTGCTTCACCATCTCAAACTTGGGACGGAGAATCTCCGCGTGGCGGCGCATATGGGCACGGATACCGTCGGCGTTGCCGAAATACTTCACGTGGCGCATCTGGTTGATCTTATCAAAGCCGATGGTCTGCGTAGAGAGGATGGGCTTGATCTGGTGGATATTGTTCTCGCTGGCCGCCATGATCGCCACGCCGGAACCGGGGAAGGAAATCTTGGAGGTGGAGGCGAAGTAGAAGATATTATCCACGTTGCCGCACTCCTCCGCCGCCGCGAAGATATCCATCAGCTTTACTTCCTCATCGTACAACTCGTGGATGGCGTAAGCGTTATCCCAGAAGATACGGAAGTCGGGTGCCGCGGGACGCAGGGATGCCAGTTCTTCCACCACGGCATCGGAATAGGTGATGCCGTCGGGATTGGAGAACTTCGGCACGCACCAGATACCCTTTACGGCGGGGTCGGAGCAGACGTGCAGACGCACCTGCTTCATATCCGGTCCTTCGGGGGTCATGGGGATCGGGATCATCTCGATGCCGAGGGCACGGCAGATGGCGAAGTGACGGTCATATCCGGGGGAAGGGCACAGGAATTTGATTCTTCCCTGCCGGCCCCAGGGCTCGTATCCGCCGCGGACGCCGAACAGCATGCAGCGCACCACGGTGTCAAACATCAGATTGAGGGAGGAGTTGCCCGCCACGATGAGGCGGGACTCGGGAATATGGAGCAGCTCGGAGAACATCCGCTTGGCTTCGGGGATGCCGTCCAGCACGCCGTAGTTGCGGCAATCCAGGCCGCCATCGGACACGCAGTCCTCCGCTCCGGCGATGACGCCCAGCATACCGGTGGACAGATCCAGCTGGGCCCGGCTGGGCTTGCCGCGGGTCAGATCCAGTTTCAGGTTCTGCTGACGGGCGGCTTCCAGTTCCGCCGCCGCCTGATCGCGGAGAGTTTTCAGTTCACTTTTGGACAGATTCGACCACATCATATAAGATAACGCCTTTCGATTCGCTATGTATTGCGGCTGCACCGCAGGATTTGGCACGATTTGTTGCACAAATTGCATATTTTGCGCAGATTCCCCCTTATTATACACGATTTCGCGAAGGATTGCAAGATGCTTCATGCAAAAATGGGAAAGAATTTGCAAAATTCTTTCGTATATAGTATATGACAAAAAAGCAGGGGCGGCGCCCCTGCTCCTATCACGATTTTTTGCCGCCCCATTTGCGCAGGACGATGGCCAGGATTCCGCCGCCGATCATCACGATGACGCCGATGACGATCATCACCCCGGCGAGGACGGACACGGGATTGTTCTGCGCCATGGCGTCTATAGACGGACCGGCCACCCCCATCATACCGGAGAGATCGTACACTTCACCGAACATATATCCCGGTGCGGAGGTGACAAAGCTATTTTGCACACCCGCCATCATCCTCCCGACGATGAAGCGGGCCAACGCCCCCAGCCCGGCGATGCCTGCGCCCACCAGCGACACGTACACGCCCAGCAGCCATCCGTACCGGTTGACCCAATACTTCGCGTCCCGTTTGGGACGGGACGGGGTGGGCTCCGCCGTCGGGATCTCCGCCGCCGGGATCTCCTCCGCATCGGACAAAAGCCAATCCGTGGTGACGCCGAACTCCTTAGCCAGGGCCACAACGGTGGGAAGCTCCGGCATGGCCTCCCCGGTTTCCCATTTGCTGACCGCCTGACGGGACACGCCGATCCGCTCCGCCAGCGCTTCCTGAGACAATCCCGCCTTCTTGCGGCACTGCAGTATTTTCTCCGCTAAATGCATATGTTTTTCCTCCTGTGGTTTTTCACATACTACCACAATCGGGGCTGTGCGGCCACCATGTACAGATGGAATTTCCGCAACCAATGGTTGCGACGGGGGATTTTTACGGATTTTCCCCGGTTTTTTCGCCGATTTTCGACAGGCCTGCACGCGCACGGCTGTAGTTGGCAATCTTTGTCATATCCACATCTTCCCCGGACACGTTGACGCGCAAAAGGATCTTTCCGTCCGTTTCCGCGTTGTACCACGCCGGCTTATCCTGCATCACAAACAGATCCCATCCCTCCCGGTGCAGGGACTGCATGGTGGCCTGGGTGTACGCGCCGCCGGGATAGGCAAGGATCCGGCAGTGGCTGTTTCCCAGATTCCGGGTCAATTCCTCCTGTGAGCGGCGGACATCCGCCAAAAACGGATCCCGCAGACTGCTTCGTGCGCTTTTGTGGGTGTGGGTGTGGGAATACAGGGACAATACCCCCGTGGCCCGGGCTTGCCGCAGCTGCTGCCACGACATATGATTGGATGCCCACACGCTTTCCGTGATCACAAACACCGCCGCCTTCACGCCCAGCGACCGCAGTACCGGCAAAGCCAGCGTCAGATTGGACAGATATCCGTCATCGAAGGTGACGATGAAGTAATCCTGCGTCAGGCTGTAGTTTCCGTCCACGTAATCCTCGATGGACAAGGGAAGATAGCCCAGGGACAGAAGGGACTCGATGTTCTGACGCAATCGGTCCGGCGTGGTGGTCCACGGAGTCACCGCCGTGGGATCCAGCGTCAGATCGTGATACATCAGGCCGAGAATGTCGCCCCGCTCCGTTTCCGTCACAGGTGCGCTCTCGTCCACGCTCCGCTGGGGATCCTCCG
Organism: Eubacteriales bacterium; assembly: GCA_045539595.1. GTDB lineage: Bacteria > Bacillota > Clostridia > Oscillospirales > CAG-272 > SIG701. The sequence continues at coordinate 12,182 of JAZQFQ010000056.1, forward strand.
CCGGGGGCGGCGTAATCACCGGAACAGTGGGCGTGACGGACAGAATGGTGGGCAGGCGCTCCGTCTCGTAGACGGTGGGCATATATATTTCCATCGGATAGGCAACAAAGCCCCAGAGAATCGCCGCGGCCAAAGCGGCAAACAGCAGGCGCAGGAAAAATCGCTTCAGCAAACGGCTCCCCTCCTTTTTCGCATTGCATAGCAGTACAATTATACCCATTTTTCGCGGAAAATGCAATGCGTAACGGAAAAAAAGCCGCCCCGACGGCCAGATTGTTTGAAATTCCTCTTGACTTTTGGGGGGCATCGTGCTACAATATTTAGGTCCTATGGGAATCTGTAGGGCGAATCGTGCAAACCAAACAATCGGGGTGTGGCTCAGTTCGGTAGAGCGCTTGGTTCGGGACCAAGAGGCCGCTGGTTCAAATCCAGTCACTCCGACCAAAAAGAAAGACCTTTCAAGGCTGAAATGGCAGCTTTGAGAGGTCTTTTTGTGCGTTTTGGATAGATGGAAGAATTCCGCTTTGGAAATAATTCAACTGGAATTCAACAGACAATCCTGCGATGGGTATCGACGAAGAGATTTATGAAAGACCTTTGATTGAGAGCACAGCGGATTCTCAAGGAAGTGCTATGGGGCTATTTGTGTATAGGAAGAAATAATGAATAGTACGGCTGCCGAGAACGACTTCCGCACTACATTTTTCACGTTGTATTCTCACGATTATGATCATTTTATGAAGTCAAGTAATTCTCCGGAACTTTCAGGCTGTTTACACCACATACAAATTGAGTCTTCACGTATTACTCGATCTCATTATTCTCACAACTATAGCGTTTTTCAACGATGATACTGGCACGTGTATGTCTTCCCATGCAATAATATAAAACTCTACATCCGTATGCCTATCACACACTGCATGAGAATCCGCGATAGATTTTATATACTCGCTCATCGTTTGGTAGTGCGTCCAGCCATAGTTTGTTTCGGTATTATGAAAAATCACGTTTACTCTTCTTTTTATGTATATATATTACAAAACAGAGCCGAAGCGAATGCCTCTGCTCTGTCTGTTTATTCATCTAAATTGATAACAATCTGCGTCATTTTTCCATCCGGAAGGGGATTCTTGCTGACATAAAGTGTCTCATCTTGTTCAGCGAGTTTAACACTTTCTACGTTACCTATCGTAAGTTGATGTTTTAGAAGAGTGTAGGACAGAAGCACAAAATTCTCGGCCAGAACCTTCGGGGGATTCAATAGAAAACATACTTCAGAAAACTCCGTGGCGGTAGCTGCACCTTCTGCTTGAAATAGTTCAAAGGATTCCTCCAGTACAGCGGATGAAATATAGACAGGAGGATTTGGGGACACAGTTTCTACAGCAATCATTTTGTTATTTTCCATCAGATAATGTTCATACGCGGAAAGATTATCGTCGGTAAGCTCGGGGGCATTCTTTCGGCATAATTTATTGAACTCCTTTGCGGTGAAAAATCTTTTCTGATCCAGCAATTTTTGTGTTTCATCATGATATGCAGAACAAATGATATGCTCACTGTCCAGAAGGAACGCTATTCCGCTTTCCAGTGCCGGTTTCCAGACGGTGTGCATATCCACAATGCCATCCAACAGAAACAGAATGCCGCAACTTTCCTCAAGCGAGGCGATGTTCTGTGATGCAATCCATGTAGGAAAACGGTTTTTGATCACATGGTATCGGTACCAGCACAGCAGAATAAGCGCAATCAACACAACCAAAATAACGCATATAATTTTACCTAGCGTTATAAAAAAATCGGGATATTCCTGGATTGCTCCGATGATGAACCCTACCACAAGACATGTGCCGAGTATCTTGCCAAGTTTTTTCCACAATTCTCCCAGTGACCCGATCACACCGATAATTACGAGAATGACTATAATGGTAACTAACATACACTCACTCTCTTTCAAGCGGTGAGTCAATATCGTAGGAGAGTATTTCACCCGCCTGTAGTTTTCTAAGTTCAGGCGAAGAATCCCAGCCGGACAGGGATCCCTCCTTGTCGGTTCTTTTCAGCTCATACTGCTCCCACTGACCGCTGACGGATTTTAGATACATCGTTGTAATGCAGATAATTGTTCCATCATCATCCAGTTCGATTTTCAGTTTTCCTGCTACAAAGGCGTACCCGGGTTTTGTCTTTTTCAGCCGGCGCATATATCGAATAATTTCATGATCCTGTTCATCACTGATGTTCTCCAGCCATTCATCAAATGGTATTGGATGGGGTGCGCCGGATTTGATTAACTCTGCTGTCTTTTTGACTCCTCGAAAAATTGCTTTACCCCAATCTCCGTCCGCTACAGCCTGGACAATCTCTTCTTTTTCTTGATTCTCTGCTTCAATATCCTTGTATTCCGGGCGTCGTGCCATCTTGTTTTCTCCTTTCATGCACTTTCCAGGTTCATTTCAAGCTCATCTGTAATATCCACGTCTTCATACAGAGAAGCCTTTTCCAAAATATCCTTCGGGACTTCACTTTCAGATATGGTTCGGATAGAAGTAATTTCTTCCCAGTGACCGTTCTCTTTGGCGTAACTCTTGGATATTTCCTTTAGTCCTTCCTGCAGTTTTCGGATAAGAATCCTTGATCCAAGAACAACCTTTTTTAGAATATTCTTTATGTGATTGATCGCACCCCGGAGAAAATCCAGAATATCGTTCCAGAATGCCGCCACAATCCCCGCAAGACCAGCGGTTAGGATTGCGCCTACGATAATGCTGGTCAAAATCATTGTCTTTCACCTCGTGTTTCCAATTTCAATTCTCGCACTTCCCCATCACTGAGAATTCGCTTTTTTATAACAGAGTCCCCGCCGCTGTTCGCTTGCTTTACATCTATACATCTCTGTATAGCATCTTCAAAATATCTCTGAGCGATGGCGGTTTCTTGCGCGCGTGCAGCACAGATTGCAGCAGAAAATACTGCAGTGGAAATATCACTGCCACTGATACCATCAAATTTTTCAGCGAGTTCTTGGATATTTACCATACAGGGCATCTTTTCTGGAATGTACATCCGCCAGAGTTGCTGCCGCAGCTTCGCATCTGGCAAACTGAAACGAATATGATACCGAATACGGCGCAGAAATGCCGCGTCAAAATTCTGAATGAAGTTAGTTGCAAACAGAATCACGCCCTTGTATTGATTCAGCAGATTCAGAAGGACAGAACGTGTCTGGTTTACGCTGACATCTGTAGCAGATGTCATATTGCTCACGCGCTTGCTGAGCAGTGCGTCAGCTTCATCGAAGAAGATAACCGTATCTTTTTCAGCGGCGGTATGAAAAAGACTGCTCAGATTTTTAGATGTTTCGCCAACGTATTTCGATTCGATTTCAGCATAATCCACGCAGATCATGGATTTACCGAGTGCTGCCGAAATAGCATGTGCGGCTGCAGTTTTACCAGTACCGGGCGGTCCATACAGATTGACGGCAAGGCCGCTTTGATCACCGTATCGTTCCCGCATCCCCCAACATTCAAAAAGCAAATCCTGGTTGCGAAAATAAGAAATCACATCTTCCAACTGAGCAGATGTTTCTTTACTCAAAATCAAATCTGATAACGTATAGCGTGGATGGGTGATATTCCACTGAATTTTGGTGGATATTTTGTATTCGGGAGTAGTTCCTTTCGGCTTCTCTAACGTGGAGGTGGGGTGTTCCGATGATTTCCGGATAGGCATAACATAGGAATTCCTTTCAGTGCAGTCTTAGATTTTTCGATTGATTATCCATGTATGCGGACGCATCTGACCGGCAGAATTTTTGGGTTTCCGCGCACATTTTCCAGGAGCCGGACGCCCTGTAGATTTAGCACGGATTACTTTTGTTCCGCAATATGTACACATATACTCTATTCTTTCATCCGGTTTAAGCAGTGCCATATTTTTTCTCCTATTCTTAATGATATACGCATATTATACACCCATAGATCAACAAAGTCAACCTATGGATTGTTATTATTATATCTCATAGGAGATATAATTATAACCATAGATTGATTTTTTGATAGAGGTCCTGTTATATGGGTGATGAAAAACTGCTTCAGGAAATCGGCCAGCGCATCAATGCCCGCAGACGAGAACTGCATTACACACAAGAATATCTGGCAGAAAAAATGGATGTTTCCATCCAGATGATATCCAATCTGGAATTGGGAAAAAAGGCGATCCGTCCAGAAAATCTTGTGAAGGTATGCGCCGTACTAGATATAAGTGCAGATTATATTCTCACTGGCAGACAGCCGGAATGGATAACATCCGACCTCGGGTGCAAGATCGCACAGCTCTCCGAAAAAGATCAGAAAATCTTGGGAATGATAGTTGACAGCCTAAGTGAAAAGAAACAGTAATTATATACAAAGATATAGCTGTGAACCGTTTTTTCGGGATATACACGAATGTATTTTATCGGTACTATTCAAATTTTCAACCACATATTATACCAATGAAGCCGCAGAGCAAAAGGTCTGCGGCTATCTTTTTATGTATAGGAGTATCCTGCCATGTCCCAAATCCGTATCCTTGTTGTCCCGCCGGGCGAATCCCCGTATCCAAAAGAGATACCGCACACCCTCGCCGATCTTCAATGCGTCGTTGGGGGAGGTATTGAGGCTCTGTATCCCTTCGACGATCCTGTCGGCATTGTCTGCAACGAATCCGGTAAACTTCTGAATCTGCCTCTCAACCGTGCTCTTCGGGATGAAGCAGGCCAGATTTACGATATCATCGCCGGTGTGTTTTTTATCGTCGGGCTGGGAAACGATGATTTCGTTTCTCTATCGGATGAGCTTTTGAAGAAATACACGGAGGTGTACAAACACCCGGAACAGTTTATCAAAATGAACAGCAAAGTCTACGCAATACCTTATCCCAATACTACCGCCCCGGAATGAATCCGGGGCTATTTATGTTTATGGAGGAGTTTATGTCAAACTATATCTGCTGCGAGTGCGGCAAACAACTTACATCGGATACGGTGTGTGAATTCGATGGGCAGTATTACTGCAACAAATGTCTGGAGTCCCTCACCGTGGTCTGTGCCGATTGTGGCGATCGCCTTTTCCGGGAGGATAATGCGGGCAACGCATCGATCCCTCTGTGCGCATCCTGCCGAGATGCGGAGTATACCATCTGCTGTCGATGCGGTCGGCTGATCCACAATGACGATGTGTTCTATCTGAACGAACGTGATGAGGATCCCTATTGCGAGTCCTGTATGGAATTGTTGAATGAGTGCCCGATCCACAATTATCACTACAAGCCGCAAGCCATATTCTACGGGGACGGTCCGCGGTACTTCGGTGTGGAGTTGGAGATCGACGACGCTGGCGAAACGGATCGCCACGCGCAGGCGATTCTGGATGTGGCCAACGGATCCGCTCCGCACATCTACTGCAAGCATGACGGATCCCTGGATGACGGATTTGAGATCGTAACCCATCCCATGACGCTGGAGTATCATATGGATGGCATGCCCTGGGAGGCCGTGGTAGAGAAAGCACGTGCCCTTGGCTACTGTTCTCACCAAGCCGGCACATGCGGTCTGCATGTGCATGTCAATACCGACTCCCTGGGAGAGACAACAGAGGAGCGGGAGGAAGCGATCGCCCGGATTCTGTATTTCATGGAGCGGCACTGGAACGAACTGCTCCAGTTCTCCCGACGTACCCGTCGTCAGCTAGAGCGATGGGCAGCTCGGTACGGGTACAAGGATCATCCAACGGAGATGATGGAGCATGTCAAGAAGGGGAGCTGCAACCGATACACTTGCGTGAATCTGTTGAATCCGGATACCGTGGAGTTCCGCATTTTCCGCGGTACGCTGAAGTACAACACCCTGATCGCCACCATCCAGTTGGTGAATCGCATCTGCAATCTGGCGGTATATCTGAGCGACGATGAAATCCGCCACACCACCTGGTCCCAGTTTGTGGGATCGGTTACGGAGGCGGAGTTGATTCAGTATCTCAAGGAACGCCGCCTGTACATAAGCGATCCTGTCATCAGTGAGGAGGAGATCTGATGTGCTGTTTGTTTGGAATCATAGACTATAATGAGAGCCTGTCCGTGGGCCGTCGGGTGCGGATTTTGAATGTCCTCTCCCGTGCCTGCGAGGAGCGGGGCACAGATGCTACGGGAATCGCATATCACGATGGGCAGCGGCTGTGCGTCTATAAACGTCCGCTCCCGGCAAGAAAGATGCAGTTTTATCTGCCGCGCAAGGTGAATATCATCATGGGTCATACCCGCATGGCTACCCAGGGAGATGAGAGATTCAATGCAAATAACCATCCGTTTATGGGACGAGCCGGGGATGAGCGTTTTGCTCTGGCGCACAATGGGGTCTTGCGCAATGATCGGGAACTGAGGAAGACGCAGAATCTGCCCGGCACTCCTATTGAAACGGACAGTTATGTGGCCGTACAACTGCTTGAAAAAATGGGGGAATTGAGTATGGACAGTTTGTCCCTTATGGCAGAGATGGTGCGGGGCAGTTTCACGTTTACTGTGATGGACAGCCGTAAGGGGATCTATTTCGTAAAGGGAAACAATCCTCTCGTACTGTATCACTGGAAGGAGTTGGGCTTGTATCTGTACGCATCCACCGAGCAGATTCTCAAAAAAGCACTCGCCCAACTTCCGTTCCTTCCGGGAAATGCGGAATCTGTCTCTGTGGAGATGGGAGATATTCTGCACATCGATGCATCCGGTCAAAGAAAGTACGGACACTTCTGCTGCGATCATCTGCTGTGGGAATCCTATACGGCGCCGTACCGACTGACGGAATCTCTGTATACCGAGGAGGATCCTTCCTATGTGGAGTCCCTGCGATTGGTAGCCAATCTCTTTGGATTCTCGCCGAAGGAAGTGGATCAGATGCTGGCGGAGGGATATGCCCCGGAGGACATCGAGGAGATGTATTACTGCGGCGTGTGGTGACCCATTAGGGTGCACTCTATTGGCACAGTCGAAATCTATGCCAATAGGGTTGGTTTGCCCCTTTTGGCATATGCCACGTTTCACAGGAACCCTATTGAGAATCGAGGTGAATCCGATATGAGAATTGGGTACATACGAATCAGTAGCGCTGACCAGAACACTGCCCGCCAGGAGGTGCTGATGCAGGAACTGGGAGTGGATCAGGTGTACATCGACCGTATGAGCGGAAAGAATACGGACCGTCCCGAACTGAAGCGCATGATGAATTTTGTTCGTGCGGGCGATACCGTCATCGTGGAATCCATCAGCCGCTTTGCGAGGAATACTCGGGATCTCTTGGAACTGGTGGAGCAGCTGGCACAGAAGCAGGTAGAGTTTATCTCCAAGAAAGAGGCCATCGACACATCCACGCCAACGGGCAAATTTATGCTTACCGTGTTTGGTGCAGTGGCTGAGTTGGAACGGGAGTACATTCTCCAGCGTCAGCGGGAGGGAATCGCCATCGCCAAAGCAAACGGCGTATATACAGGCCGCAAGCCCATCGAGCATCCGCAATTTGACGCTGTCACAAAACTGTGGCGAGCCGGCGGTATCACCGCCGTGGAAGCCATGCGTCGGTTGGAGATGAAGCCCAGTACATTTTACCGCAAAGTCCGACACCGGGAAGGGAGGTGATGTATATGGATTGGACTATTGTCGGAGTTGGTGTAATGCTGCTGATATTATGCTTTGCCGAACTGTTTGCAGGCAGTCATAATCAAAAGTAAAGGAGGTGCGAACCTATGTCAAAGATACTAGCCATCTTTGAAGCAATAGCACACGGGATCATCCTGGCGCTGAGTCTGTTTGTGTCATTGAAGAAGTGTAGTGCAGTGGTGTGACACACTGAAATTGAGTGGGAAATGCCCCCGGAAGCGGTAAATACGCTTCCGGGAGCATTCGTGCCGATGTGTCTGTGTCAGAGAAGATATTTCTTTTTTTGACTGTGCAGGCGTGTTGAGTTGTGGTACAATATTGGGGCGAGATTCTAAAATTCAAAATTCGTCTGACACAGACACACTGACACAGGAGGATATGAAATAGCAAATATGTCTGAAATAGAACAATGGTTGGCTGACTTTAATCGTAAAGTTTTAGACCCTGGTCGTGATGATTTAAACAATGTACATCCGTGTATGCACGCATCGATGATGCAGGGAATCCAAGAAGAGATGCGTGATTTTATTAAATTTCAATTTTTAGTGCGTGGTTATTTGAATATTCTCGATTCAGAAATGGATATATTAGTGCGAGAGGCTACTGCAGAGTATATATCCAATTGGCTGGAACTGGATGTAAACGCTCAATTGACAATAGAAAGTTTTGTGAAATACGGCTATTACTCCAAAGAGGAACGGAAAAATCGAAAGACCCAGAATGGGGGAAGTAACAAATATGATATAACGGATATTGAAAGTAAAGTGGAAAAACTGAAATATGCGGAAAGGAAACTTTGTTGGAATTTTGAAGAATACAATATGCTTGCTCGCCGGAGAGGAGAGCCATATAAAAAATGTGAAAGTAAACTGAATTATCTTAGACTGTGTTTTATTTCGCAATACGAAGAACTATGCGGAATGTGGCCGCTCTTCGAGATGATGTTCTACAAAAAAACTTTTCTGCGTGAAACAAGGAGTAAGAAGCGCCCAGATGGATCGTTGAAAACAGCATATTTAAGTTATGCAAAGTATTTACGGGAGGTGAAAGAAATCCAATCTGATCGAGAATTCGTTATTAACTGTTTATCATTTCGAAAACTCGAATTGTCGTATCGGTGGGGATTCATTGCCAATCTAGCAAAATGTATGCAGGAAAGGGACTTGCGGAAAAATGAGATTGATCTCGCGATATACTGTTACTATGGAGAGGGCAGTAATTATGGTGATCCGCTGCCAAGAAGCAACTCAAAGCTTTTGGTTGGCTATGATAACTATATCAGTTATGTCTGTTCACAAAATGATGCACTGTCAAGAGAAATGGTTTTACTTAGTGAGCAAGTTTTGCTGATACGTTGTATAATCGATGATGCTGTTGCTTTATATAAGCTCGTTTATCCCATTCGCTCAAAGCCTTCTTGGGATGAAAATCACTTCAAATCTGCCAGAGAATTTTTATCCAGTTACGGTATAAATAAGGTTTTGTCTTCGCTTGATTTTTTGTTTGAAAAAGAAGATAATGATAAATTATTTAAATTTATTGGAAATCTCATGCATAGACCCGATGTTAGTGATCCCCAATTGGTGAAACGATCACGACGTATGAAGATGAAACAGGAAAAAACTCTCCGAAAGAAAAAGCAAATTAGCAACACATAGGATCTCATGTGCTTTATATGTATGATTATATGTCCTATCCACCACTTCAGAAGGTTCCATAAGATAGAATAATTGTGGTTTCGAAAGCGGCATGGTTAGTCATGCCGCTTTTCCGTCCATAGTGTTATATAGCAAATGGCGGGGAGTATGCCAAATAGTTGCAGTTGATCTTGCTCTCATGTCTATCTGCTCCTGTTCATTGTCATTAGATGGGCATTTATTGGTTGGACATAGAAACAGCTAAATATTAGAAAAACAAAAAAGCCGATTACGCAGAGCATCACAAATCGGCGGGAGCATAGCTCTCGCTTCAAAGCGATGTTCTATGTAATCGGCTTTGTAATTCAAAGTCGGGTTCTGCTTCATACAGCTCCCACCAACAGAACCAAAGGCGTGTGTGGAGCAGTTCGGCACTTCCGGTGTACCCTACCGTGTCGAATGAATCCGACTAACTATGTCCCAAACTATTGTTACAGGTAATTAGCAAAAAACAACTCAAGTTTTGCATTTTGATCTAATTTGTGAAAGAGAACAGAGCGAGTTGAAATGTTACGATTGTGTGAACGCGCCCTAAAAGCCTGTATTTATGGGCTTTTTTAGGTGTTGAGAAATAGGCGATTTCTCCCTCCAGACATACATAGCTATTCGTGATATAATTCTTATAACCAAATACAAGGAGGGCAGAATAATGCCAAAAGAAAACAAATCGCCCCAAGATCTCATCGAACCTATGGATTTTGCAGAACGCGGAATATTGGTGGAGCCAATAATCTATTATGACCGTTCCCCATCTGACTCGGATGCAAAGGAACTCATAGAACCAATGGAGTATTACGATATTCCTCAACAAAAAAGCGAAGATCTGGAAGTAACTGAGCAACTGCAGCCGCAGGTAGAGAAAACAGTCAAGGTCGATCTGTCTTCATTGTTCGTTGCGCCGACTGAGACAACTTCTTCGGATGAAACTGTTTCAGAAACATCAGCGCCGACTGTACAGGTAGAGAAAGATGGGATCACTCCTCCCAGGCACGTCTTAACTGCACTTGCGCTGGCAGCGAAACAAGCACCGAATAGTACGCAGGCGTCACAGACGGACAATACGCTGATGGAAATAATCCGTCACGCTTATCCTATGGCGCAGAAGGTTCTTCAAAAGATTCCCTTCATGGTGCTCAGGAAGAATCTGTACTACTACAATGGTACTTATTATGAGGGAGTAACAGATGAGGAGGCATCCAGCCTCATAATCCAATACTTCCGACGGGATATGGAGAGGGCAACTTCCCGTTTTATGGAGGATATACTGTACTTCATCCGACGTGAGCCCAATATCCAACTGGACGAGGAGGAGATTACACAGGATTTGGTATCCTTTCGCAACGGAGTGCTTGATCTAACGAGCGGGGGAATTTACGGTCATTCTCCGAAACATCGCACTTTCTATCGGATTGAGGCGGATTATAATCCGTCGGCTGCTTCGTTGCCAGCAGTGAATTTCGATATTTTTCTCCAGCAGATTACAGGTGGAGATCCGATTTTGCAAGAACGTCTGTGGCAGGTTATCGGTTATATTCTTGTCTCTGACAGGAGAGCTAAAGCGCTCCTTCTGTTTCAAGGTGTCGGCAACAGTGGTAAGAGTATTCTTACGGACTTCCTATGCACGTTGTTTTCATCAAACGCGAGAATATCCATGATTTTCCAGGAACTTTCCGGGAAGTTCAGCGGATCCGAATTGGAGGGGAAGTTTCTGTGTGTATCGAATGATATGCCTGCCGATCCGTTGTCTGCGAAAGCAGCCTCCTTGCTGAAGCAGATTAGCGGTAATGACATTGTGTCTTCAGACGCAAAGTATCGAAAGCGCACGCAATTCCGCGGTACGACAAAACTGGTAATGGTGTCCAATCATCCGATTCTTCTTACGGCGGCAGATCCAGCCTTTCTGGATCGTGTAGTCACCGTTCCATTCCGTTATGCAGTTCCACGTGAGCAGTGGGACACAGCACTGCTCTCCAAAATTTTGGAAGAGAGAACCATCATCGTTGCACGTGCTGTCGCTGCCTATTACCGCCTACGGGCACAGAAGTATATCTTTACCGGTCGCTATGAGATGAATGCAGTTACGGCGTCAGGCAATATGGAAACTGTGCCTGCTGATACCCCCTCTTTAATCCAGCAGTTTTTGCTGAATCATTTTGAAGCGGCAGAAAATGAAGGCGTGTTTGTGGAGGATATCTACCATATGTTTCTAAAAACCGGTTGCTTTGTCCCACTGAACACGTTTTCAGGCTGTTTTGTAGGTTGTGCTGGGCAGTTATTCAAAGCGCAGAGAATCCGCAAACGCCGCAGTTCCCAGGAGAACCCGCAGAGTTATGTCCAAGGAATTCGGGTAAAGGACTGATTCATTGACCCCATATCAAATCGGATCCGGTAATAATACGGAAAAGTAATTACTGTGGTTTCCGAATAAAAAAGATAAAGTAAGGAGGTGCGGGGTGGATGTCGCTTAAATCCTAAGATGTAATATGCAAAAGAGCGATTCCTCACATAGGAATCGCTCTTTTTTAGTATGAAGATGTGCGTCAGTACTTTGAAAACACTACTCCAAATGACTGGGATTTCTAGAGCAAGGGCGTCTTTTGCCTTCTTCTCGGTCAAATGTATTTTTTTCTGAGCAGTTATTGTCTGCTCAGGTTGATTTTTTGTAATTTTTTACCGCCTTTTAAACCTTTCTGTAATACTCGGATTCACTGAGTTTTCAAACACATATTATAACCGTGAATCTGATAAGGAAAGGATCAATGATTATGAAAACAACAAACCAAAGCACGAACGAAAGACCACGTATGATGACCGTACGTGAAATAGCTGCAACGGGGCTTCTGCCAGAGAACGCGCTGCGGACTATGCTCAAAACAGGCACACTTCCCGCAATCTATTCGGGACGCAAGGCATTTATCAACTATGATAATCTCTGCGCGTATCTGAACACACTGGGAAAATGAATTTGGAAAGGAGAGAAGAATTATGGCAAACCTGCAGGAGCGCCGGAGCGAGTCCGGCAGGCTGATCTCCTACAGCATACGCGTATTCCGCGGGCGGAATGCCGAGGGACGACAACTCAAACCGTTTACCACAACGTTCAAAGTGGAGCCGACATGGTCGGAAAACACTGCGCGAAAGAAAGCCGAGGCATTCGCCGCAGTCTTCGAGAGAGGCTGCAAAACAGGACTCGTCGCGGATACACGTCAAACGGTGACGGAGTATATCCGCTACTGCCTTTCCATAAAAGAAGAACGCGGCGCCAAAAGCACCACGCTCACGCTGTACCGCTCTCTGGCAGAGCGGCTGATTATTCCATATATCGGATACATAAAACTGAAGGACATCCGTCCGCAGACACTGAATGAGCTGTACTCCATTCTATCAGAGGACGGCATGCACAAGAACGGCGGATGTCTGTCCGCTAAAACTATATTGGAAGTCCACCGTCTCTTGCATACGGTGTTCGACCAGGCAATGAAAGAAATGCTGATTCCATACAATCCAGCGGATCGGGTACAACCGCCGCGGCATCGGCAGAGTGATCCTGTGTTCTACCAACCGGACGAGGTGACTGCGATCCTGCAGGCACTGCAGACAGAACCTCCGCTGTGGCGTATGCTGGTGATCCTTTTGCTTACCTCCGGATGCCGGCGCGGCGAAGCGCTCGGGCTAACATGGGAGGATGTGGATTTCACTTACAACCGTATCCATATCTGTCGTAATCTGCTGTATACCATAGAGCGGGGTGTCTATGTGGATACACCCAAAACACAGAACTCTGTCCGCTGGATCACCCTGCCAGCCAGTACGATGGCGGAACTGAAGAATTATGCTACATGGCAGGCATCAGAAAAAGCACGATTGGCTGAGTATTATTGGGATCAGGGGTATCTGTTTACGCAGGCTAACGGCAATCCGATCCATCCCACTTCGGTGGGAAGCTGGCTGACAAAATTTTCCGAGCGGCACGGATTGCCTCACCTAACAGCACATGGATTCCGCCACACCATGGCATCCATGCTGATTTATAATGGGGTTGACCCAGTAACCGTATCACACCGATTAGGACACGATCAGGTCAGTACAACGACGGATATCTACTCCCACATGATCGCCGACGCCGACAGCAGAAGCGCGAACGTGATTGCTGGGATATTGGATCCAACTTGATAGTACTACGAAAACCCGCCCGTATGCCTATAAGCATGCGGGCGGGTTTTCAATTTGTTTCAGTTAAAAACGAACTATTGTACAGAAAAGTTCTTGCACTTTTGAAAAATGCAGCAACACATTACTGCTTTTTCAATACCTCGCACAGACCCTTTCCGCTATATACTGTATGGTCTTTGAACGTGTCTCCATCAAAGATGTCCTCGCCGCGGTTGGTATGCACTACCTGGACCTTTACTGAAATCGGGTGAATGCACAGAATTTTCTCCGCGCCGGCCAAATCCACGGTTTCGGAAGGAAGACGGGTTACTTCTTCCTTCAAGTATTCATTTTTCGCCGTGGCAAAACGGGGAAGGAGCCAACGACCGGGCACGGTAACCAAGGAGACCGGATAGTTGTTACTCCAAAGGATCGGATTGAAATTGGTAGCGGTATAATAACTGTTTACATCCGTGAAGGTATAGGTGTCGTGCCGCTTCAGACAAGCAATAAACCGCACCGCATACGTTTTCCCACCCGTTTCAATGACCATGGCCGGTACATTTGAGGCACCATCCCATTCCGTATAGGCTTTGGCGGTGCAGTACAGACGGTAGCCTTTCTCCAGGCAGATTCTTTTGATCTTTTGGATTAGCGAGATCCGTTTAACTAAAGCGCGGACAAATTTGTATTCAGTAATCACAAATAGAAGAGACAGTGAAATACAAATCAACTGTGCGGACAGAATCATCCAGCTTTGCAAGGAGTAGGATATAGGAAGTCCGGAGATAACGGGGGGCAGCACCGCCGTAACGGCAATCGCCAGAACCAGCCCCAATTTTCTCAGGAATTTCGAGGTTGCTTTGTTGTGGACGATTCCCAGTGTACGCTGCAGATTCTTTGCGTCACCCAATTCATTTTTCGCCATGAGGAAGGCTTCTTCCTCCGAGTGTCCCTCCATCATATGATGATAAGTGGCATCATCCAGATGGGCAGCGTACTCCTCCCGGACCTGCTTTCGTCTGCGCGGGGAATGGATATCGTGGACAATCCAGGCAGTACAAAGATCAATCTCTTTTTTCAGAGAGAATTCCTCGGTCTTCATCTTATGCCTCCTCAGACAACACGCCGTTTACAGCCTGAGCAAACGATTTCCACTCCTCAATTTGAAAAGCCAATTTTAACTTTCCCGATGGTGTGATGCGGTAATATTTTCTTTCCCGTCCGCCGTCCTCGGCACTGCGGTAGGACTCAATCCAGCCCTCCTTTTCCATGGTATGAAGAAGAGGATAGAGAGTCCCCTCGTTCAATTTGAAAAGATTTTCTGACTTGGCCGCAATCCGCTGTACGATCTGGTAACCGTAGGAATCCTCCTCCGCAATGGTTTTGAGGATCATAATGGCGGTACTACCTTTGAGTAGTTCTTTACTGATCTTCATAGGATATCCTCCTTTTGTTCATTCATCAAATCACAATGCATTGTTTATCTATGTATATTGTAGCACAGGAGATTCCCTTTGTCAAGAGGCTCATAAGTATTTTGATTGCACGGATTCACGCAAAAGAATTCTGTAAAAAAGCTCTTGACAACCGGCCAGCCATATGATACTATATGCATACAAACACAATGCATTATATATCTATGCATCTGAAATCTATGCGTTGCATCGGATGCAATCAATTTACTAATCGTATATGGAGGACATTATGAAAAACAAACACCTACGCCTTTTGATTCTGCTGTGCATTCTCCTTATGATATTTACTGGATGTACTCAGGCAAAAACGTCCCCGCCGGATACGTCGGACTCCTATGAGTCTGTCGAGCCAAATCACGAAAATATGACACTTACCGTATACCTGGATTCCTATACAAAGGAATACATGAGCAATCTGATCGATCAGTTTCTGCTGGAAAATCCGGACATTCAAGTAATCATCGAAGATTATTCCGATATGATTATTCCGGATTATCGAACAAAACTGGCAGGAGATCTAATGGCAGGCGAGGGGCCGGATATTATCCTCGCCTCCAATACAACCAACAACACAGTTCAAAATCTGACGAAACTTCTTCAAAACGGAGCCTTTTTGGACCTGAATGAGTTAAAACTGGATCTCTCGTCGTGCAATTCCAGCGTATTAAAAGCGGGCATATACAATGAAAAGCAGTACTTGATTCCATTGAATTACAGTCTGGGATTTCTTCTGACTACCCAAGAACGATTGGAAAAATACAATATTCAACCTACACAGGATTTGGCCACATTTGCCGCATCCCTCGAGACAGTGTACCAAGCGGGAGACAATGCATTTCTTGATATCTTCACCATAGAATTTCTATATCGCCAAAATGGGCTGAATCTGATTGACTACAAAAACAATTCCCTGTTTCATTCTGAAAATGATATGGATACATTACGGAAGATCTCCATGGCATATACAGACTTGTTCCCAAGTGTGTTTGAGGCAAATACTATGAAACAATACCAGTTTGTCAATCGCCTGAGTGATTACAACTATTCCGTAGAGGAAGCGTTTCTGTCGGAGGACCTTGTGTTTTTCAGCGCCCCAGCATTCATGGGAGCCTATGAAAATCTCCGATTCACCAACGGTATTTGTGCAAGGATCTTGGAAATGGGCCAAACACCCGTGCTGTTCACTATGCCCACGATAGAAGGTCAATGTGTTTCTCCCTGTGTGAATTATTTCTTGCTGGCAAATGGCGACACAGAAAATAAGGAAGCTGTAAAACGTTTCATTGACACGGCACTGAGTCTCACCTCCCAATATTCCGTCAGTTCCCAATTTGGAATCCCGGTAAACAATGAGGTCATAGAAATCATGCGCGACTTCTACGCAGACGGAATTGTACATGAACAATATACATTTACCGATAAATGCACTTTTCCCTTCCAAATCACTGCCGCTTATTTTAGCGCAATCGATAACATGACCGACGGTGTATACATTGACGTCATGAGCTGCGGAAAGTTGTTCTCCATTCTACGTGAGTATGCAACGAACGGCAGTGATATAGAAAACGCATACGCTATCGGCAAACAGCAACTGGAACTGTATTTGACGGAATAAAGCAAGGATGCCATCATGAAATGGTCGGGAAATCGGAATAAAAAAAGAACACTCCACCGTTGGCTTGCGGGCAGCATCTTACTGCTTCCGAGCCTATTGGGAGTAGTATTATTTGTGCTATATCCGTTGTGTAAAACCTTCTATTATTCTATGACAAGCGGCCTTGAAAAAGGATGTTTTGTCGGCTTGAGCAATTATATATCGCTTATGCACAACCGCGCTTTTTGGAAAGCAATACGCAATACTGCAGTGTTTGATGCAATAGCTCTTCCGATCATTGTTTTCCTTCCGCTGCTACTTGCCATTTTGTTTGTGCGCCACAAGCTTATGTCCCGGATATTTGATAAGGTGGTGTACAGTTCCATCTTTCTACCAGGTGCAGCTCTTATGCTATTTGTAGATTTGTTGTTCGGTGAGAACGGATTGTTAGCAGAAACTTTATCGGAAGCGTTATCCACTGGTAGCACAAATCTATACGATTCATGGTTCTCATTTCTTCTCTTGATTTTTTTGTATGTTTTTCGCTATGGGGGGTTCAATTATCTGATTTATTGTATGGCTTTGAGTCGCATTCCGCAGGAATACTATGAAGAAGCGCAGATTAACGGTGCGAATGCGGCTCAATGTTTTTGGCATATTACATTCCCCTCCATTCGGCCGGTACTATTGGTAACTCTCCTTTTGTCCATTTTAAATTCCTATAAAATATATCGAGAAGCTTTTCTTATTGGCGGCTACTATCCACATGACAGTATCTATATGATTCAGCATTTTATCAATAATAACTTTATCAATATGAATTACAATCGTTTGTGTTGTGTTGCCGTATTAATTATACTGTTTGCTGTTTGTGTAATTGCATTTGCTTTGTGTATCGAGCGATGCATACGGAGGGAAAAATGAGGAAGCTTGTCGCAAATTGGATTATTCTGTGCGCTGGGGTTTTACTAATTGCAATTATGCTTTGCCCGCTGATATACACACTGGCTGGGTCATTTATGTCCTCGGTAGAATTGAACCAGTATTATTTTGGAGGCACCAAAATACGTTTTCTTCGGCTTATTCCGGATCGTTTTACGCTCTCCCAGTATTATCAGGCACTAATCGGAAATACACAGTATACTCGGGCACTCTTGAACTCCGTTGGGTTTACATTTATATCCACTGCAGTAACCTTATTAATCGCTCTCCCGGCAGCATACGCCTTTGCTTTTTGCAAATTTCTATACAAGCGTTTTCTAATCGCTGTGTATTTGATCCTCATGCTGTTGCCGTATCAGGCTATTGAAATGCCGCATTTTTTCATATTGCGAGACTTGGGGATTCTCGGCACAGATCTCTCTGTTATACTAACCAATATTTTTGACACATTTGACGTGGTTCTATTGACCTTTTTATTTGCAACAGTACCCGAAAACAGTCTGGAGGCTGCTTCGCTGGATGGAGCAGGAGTATGGCAAACACTGATATACATTATTCTTCCACAAATGAAACATGGCATATTCACCGTTATGGTTTTGAAATTTATAAATGTCTGGAATCTGACGGAACAGCCAATCTTGTTTTTGGAAGACACCTCACAATATCCGTTATCCGTAATGCTACCCGAGTTAAATGGTAGTTTTTCAGCCAGTGCGTTTGCGTTCAGCATTATCTTTATTCTTCCGCCTGTACTCGTTTATCTCTTTTTCCGAGATAGTTTGGAAAGCACGGTGGAAAGTGGTAGAGTTAAAAATTGGTAAAGGAGTTCAGGAATGAAATCAGCAAACATTGTCAAGTACATCTGTTTAACCCTGTTGGCTCTAATTCTTCTGGCAGCTTATTCCTCTCGCAGCATAGAAAATATGACACTGACCAAAGTGGTGTTGGCAAAGCCATTCAAAGGAACGATTACAACTCCCGTAGAAGGTTTTAGACCGGAGATCATCCGCGTGCGTACGCAGGCAAATCTGATTTTAGAAGACATATTTATTGACAGCGGAGATGAGATTAAATTTGGCGCTCCTATCGCGTCCGTGTATTCGATGGATGTTGATAGGCAAATTGCTGATATAGAAACAGCGAACGGAACAACGGGTAGTATGGAATATGCCTTCTTGATAATGCTTAGAGAGAACGGCTATGTAATTCATGCTGAAGCTGCTGGAAAAATTCTTTCCGTCCCAGTAAAGCAGGACACACTGGTGACTAAGGAGTCGATTCTGTACAAGTATATTCCTGAAGGTTCGGCGCTTGAAGCGAACATTGTAACATCCTATGATATAATTGTGCCTTTGTCTGCATTGATAAAACTGTCCGGAGATAAATACCTGGTTTATTTTGCTGTTCCTCTCACAGGAAAAGGTGAGGCAGGACAGTACAGAGTTGTAAGCACAGAAGTCAAACTGCTGGCGTCAGATGATTCGTTTGCTGCAATTGATGCGGTTATCCGAGATGATCGACAGGTTATTGTATCCTATGAAAAACCTATCAGCCATTTGCAAAAGGTTCGTGTGGAGTAGACCGCAGTATCTCTTTGACTACTGCGCACCAACCACTGCACCGTGATTCTATCCTGACCACATATCTGACCACAAACAGATCCGGAACATATGGAAACAACGGACGCGGGTGTGCACAAGAGCATCTTTGCCCGAGCGGAAAGCGGCGGAAACGGCCGCAAAGCGTTAAAAAACAGATTCCTGCCCATTCGGGACCAAGAGGCCGCTGGTTCAAGCGTGTTCGTGCAAAACAAGAACACGGATCACATCCGAGTAAAGAATTTAGTCGAAATGCTCATAAACCATGAGTGTTTCGACTTTTTTCATGCCTTTCTTCGGGGACGTCTTATTGAATCTGCTTGAGTGCCCGCTTGGTATCGGTAGATAATGCGTTTTTTCTACCCGATTTCTACCCATAATGCGGCTGTGGCAGAATCGGTGTATTACGGCAGATAAAATCGCCCGAATATATAGCGGACTCGAATTTAAACTCCTAATAAAGAGTATCCTCCTGCTAATAGATCACATAAATAATTAAAAAACGTTACTTTTTTTGTAGGTGATTGTCGCTAAAGATCGTTATATAGTCAAACTCCACCAACTACGCAGAATTAATGAATACGAAAAAACGAATATTAGTATTGCTATAAGGAGATAATCATGAGTAAAGTTTTTTTATCGCACAGCAGCCTCGATAAAGGATTCGTTGAACCAATTGCTAATCTGCTTGGTAAAACAAATTGTGTATACGACAAATACACCTTTGAACTCGGAATGAAAACAATGGAAGAAATATTTGACAGCATGGAATCATCCGACATATTTGTGTATTTTATTTCCGAACAAGCACTGGAGTCAAACTGGGTAAAAACAGAATTGAATAGAGCCCAGGATCTACTTACCTCCTCTACTGGCAAGCTAACGCAAATATATCCATTAATCATAGATTCCAGCATTGTCCACACCGATGAAAGAATAGCTCCATTTCTTCGGGAAAAGTACAACCTGCAAAGAGTAGATAATCATACCCTTGCATACCGTAAAATTATGCAACAGATATCCAAACTGGAATATTACCGTAATACTTTAACAGCAAAGACCAGAGATACATTTTATGGCAGAGATGCTGAAACCATGAGATTCAAGCAGAAAATCGATGACATTTCTTCTGTTAAATCGGCTGTCATATCCGGAATTCCCGGTATCGGAAAAAAATCATTTATTCAGCATGCGCTGATTCACACCAAAATCATTAAGCCATATTATCATCCTATTATTCTCTCGATGCCAAAAAATGGATCCATCGAAGATCTTATTGTTTCCCTTTCCGATGCCGGTTTTGGCTCCTATTCTCTTATGGATATCATAAAACTCTCTGATATGAATGAAAAGATTGATATCCTCACTGATCTTATCAATAAAGTTCAACAATATAGAGAGCTCGTTATTATTGAAGATGATGAAACCATCATTTCGCTCAATGGTGAAATAAAATACTGGTTCTATAATGCAATCAAAAACTCTGAAAATGGTATTGGAGTCATCCTTACAAGCAGCGTCAACATAGAAAAAACAAACACAAGGCATTATCCCGAAATATTTTTCGAAAACTTAACAGAGCTCTCCCCTTCTGACAGGCTTGGACTGCTCCGAACATATTCCGAAAGTCTGGATCTGGACTTGTCCAGGAATGATAGACTTTACTTCAACGATTGCTTAACCGGTTATCCTCCCCAAATTTTGTATTGTGTTGATTTGATCCAGGATCTGGGGATAGATTATGCCAAAGACAACACAGCTAAAATAGCCGCCATGCCGGAACAAATATCTTCTATGATATTAGATAGATGTCAAGAGGTTGCCACCCAAGAGTGCCTGGAAGGTGTTCTTTCCGTAATTGCACACATGGAAATGGCACCGGTGAAATTGATAAATCAAATCTGCACTTTGGACACGGAATACCGCAAAGCAATCAATGTTTTAAAGAAATACTCTGTTTGTTATATAGTCGGCGCTAATGGCGAATACGTCAAAATGAATTCATTTATTCAGAATTTTGTTACAAGAAATAAAATGCAGATCCCGGAAGACATTCAGCATTTATTGGAAGAAAAACTGAATGATTTCAACAATGACATTGACCGAAACGAAGATCTGAATAAATGGGATACATCTGAATTGAAGTTCTATATCAAAACGAATCTGAAACGAAACATCACCACATTCAGTCCCTTCCTTTATTCCACCATAATATTGCAAACCATCTCTGAACTATATCATGACCGGAAATATAGGAAGGTAATTGATTTGATTCACCTTACAAAAGAAAGTGATCGATTCAAGTATTTCGATCATACCATTGTTGCCTCACTGCAACGGTATTTGTGTCAGGCACTAGTCAAAGTACACGACAAGGACTTTGTAACCGAAGTGGAATACTTTGCCGATGAAAAACTTTGGAATGACTATCATTTTTTGAAGGGTTTTTGGTACCGCTGTCTGGACAAACATGGACAGGCCGAAATAGCTCTTAAAAAAGTTCTTGAATTCAACCCAAATCATTACGCAGCAAAAAGAGAATTAGTTATTGTATACTTGTCCTTACAGGATTATGATTCAGCGCTTATTCTTGCAAGGAATAACTATTCTCGCAGAAAAGACAATCTCTTCCACTTGCAAGCATATTTCGAATGTTTGCTTGAATTGGACACATTAAGTTTTGCGGAAGAAGCCCAACTGCAGGAAATGCGGACTTCCCTTATACGAATACACAAAGTAAGCCCGACCCCCATATATTACCAGCTGCTCGGAAAATACGAGGCCTTTCATGAAAAGGATATCGATACAGGAATCGAATGGATCAATACAGGATTGACAAAATATCCCGAACATATGTATCTAATTCGTGATAAGTTTGATATATACAGAAAGGCCGGCAACATCCGCGGAATGGAGGAAGCATTGGCACAGTTAGCTGATGCCGTAAAAGAATACGAGTATAAAGGTGTGCTACATATCAGACAAGCAATTTTGGATATATATAAAGGAAAGAGTCCAACCTCTGTTAAACTCTTTTTGCATGACGCGCGCGTTCCCGAAAGAATCATCGAGAACGTATTAAGGAAGAGCCGCATACTACAGTGACAAAATCGAAAAAGCCGCAGGATTAAGGCCTGCGGCTTTTGTTGTGGAATCCTATGAATACATTCCCCTGGGAAATCAGCGTGTGACCGTAGATGTACACCTTGCCGCTTGTGGCAGAGCTGGCGTACTCGCAGATCATGTTACTGCCGTCCCAGATGTAGTTGCTGATGGCGAGAGCAGTGGTTTTCGTCTTACGCAGTCCGCTGGGGTAGTAGGTGGCGAAAAGGGGATCCCCTTAATGAGAATCCCCTTTGGGATGAGTTACTTACCTGATATGCTTTACTCTTTTTCGTGGTTCTTAGCCGCTTCTTGTTCCTTCTTATTATCTTCCCACATACTCACTAGAAATGCATACGTTTTTTCAGCGGTCCACTTTTCCTCTTTTTCAGGAGGATTATTTTTCCGTCTCATATCATACTCGTGAAACAAGAGATACATATCAAGATAGTCACTTAAAGTTAATCTCTTTGAATTATGATCTTCATCTTCAGGTGTATATCGCCATCTTTTAGTTTTGTCTGCTTTGTAGCATACATCTTCATCACTGGAAACATCAATATATATGTATTCTCCTAGATAAAAATTGACGACCAGATGGTTTTTGCGTAGTGGTTCGCTTCCATATATGCCGTTTTTACGAAGACGCAAATTGGTACGAATTACTTTTCGAGGATCATCATAGAAGGCATTCGAATAGTCCGTGTCCTTCAAAGGTGCTTCTAACGCTATTTTTTTGTATCGTTCCGGCAAAACAATATCCAATTCCTTTTCAATCAACGCAAAATCTTCGTGAGTCATAGTTATTTTCCTCCGGTAATAAAATACTCTCCAAACTTTTCACGGACTTTTTTAGCAAAGTTTAAAACCTCTTCGGCAGTCGGCGGTTTATCCTTGTGCGATTTTCTAAACCCGTTCCACATGTCGTTAATTAGTCCGTGGGTCGTTTTATCAACACCAGCCAAATTGGCAAGCATATTTGGGTCAAAACTTTCTCCCATCAAATGCGCCCACTCCAGCGGGATAATGTGATGTACTTCGTACTTAGTTATACCTTTCGCAACAGCCTCAGCAAACTCCGGAGACTGTTCTAACAAGAATCTCCGTGCTTCTCTTCTTAAGAATGCCTTTCCAATAACACCAATCTTTTCTCCTGCTTTAATTGTATCCTTGATCTTATCGAATGCTTTTGCCGTTTTACCAACGCGGATAGGGGCTTTTAGCGTAGCAGCAAAACTCGGCACTACGGGGATTGCTACTGCTGCAGCGTCAAACATGAAAGAAGGAACATCCCACAATAGTGCCCAGTAATCCCCAATATAGAAATCAAGGGCAATATCGAGAGCATCGGCAAACAATCCTGCAATATCAAATGCTGTTTCAATCCATCTTCCACTTGGATCATAGTATTTAACCGGATTATTGATACAATACACATACAGATTCAAACTCAACGGGTCGGCGGGATCGCCGTATCCCCATGCATCCTGCTGGGTGAACCGTCCATTGCCGGGATTATAGTACCGTGCGCGGAGATAGTACGTTCCCGTCTCATCGTCGAAGTACTGCCCCGCATAGCGGAAGGGGTTGGCGTCGGTGGTGCTGGGATCGGCCTCCTCACCGAACGCATCGTAGTCGTAGGACTTCAGCACTGCACCTGTGGCGTTAGTATATTTTACCACATCGCCGTGGGCGTTGTAAAGGTAGTACCACGAATTCCCCTGGGAAATCAGCGTGTGACCGTAGATGTACACCTTGCCGCCGGTGGCGGAGTTGGCGTACTCGCAGATCATGTTACTGCCGTCCCAGATGTAGTTGCTGATGGGGGAGTATGGGTAAACGAAGATGGTACAAGATAAAAAGGATCACTGTGAATACAGTGATCCTTTTAGGGGAAATATGCAGAGATCAAACGATATCAATAGGACGGAATCTTGAAAAGATCCTATGACTGGTCAGTATCTGTTTTACTTTAGCAGAAACAACTATGCCCCGTTCCGAAAAATTATTCAAATACTCTGCCGTCAGATTAAAATCTACTGCATCTGCAAGCTTCCAAGCTTCGTACCGGAGAGGCGAACGAAGATAAATAATCTGATGCCCGCAATTCTCTTTGGGAAAACCACTTGATTCAAGCCATGTCTTGTCGCTAAGCGGTTGTAATATGGAATTCACCTCTGCGATATGGTATCCATTTAATTCTCTTCCTTTATAGTCTTTCAACATATTTGGGAAAGATATACCCGTCAACTGATTCTCTTGAACAATCTTTTTTGTTTCCTCGTTCGCAAATATTTCGTTCACCAATGTTCCCATACGATATTTGCGAACAAACTTCCGATCCACATATACATCACCTATGTGTTTCTTGCCCCTTCCACAATATGGACATCCTCCTTGATACTGTGTACCGTAGTTTTTAGCAAATGTCCCTTCAAGTTCCAATGGCCAGGGCAGCAGCAATTCAAAATATGGGTGCGTTCGCAATTCTTTAGGCGTATAATACGTTTCAGAAGTCAAAAATGAACTTAACTCAAGGTCTTGAGTTATTGCCTGTGCTTCTAACAATTGCGGCGAATCCGGCTCGAAAGGCAGTATAGTTTGTCCGCCTCTTCTTAACCATTTTTGAAAATTTTTCGGCGCATAATCTTTATATTTCTCGTATATCTGCTCACCCTTATCTCCCGCGGAAAGAATCACCAAAAATGTTGCATATTCCATCTCAAACTCCCCTCCAGTCAATAATATCCATCACATTAGTTGCATTGTCAAGGAGATATTGCTTTAATGCCGGCAAAAAGTGCTCCAATCCATTCTCCTTATATACGTCCACTAAAACTTTCCAAATCAGATCCGCACTTGCAGTCCCGGTAACAGCCTTTTTCCCCAAATCATATTTATAACCGATAATATTTCTTATTTCTTTTGTGATCTTTTTGTGTGTATCCTTATCTAGTGCAACTGCCAAAATATCATCGACATTTTTTATACCCAGAGTATCGGCAAATCGTTTCTCAATAAGATGATGAACTTCAAAACCTTTCAATCCCAAAGTTTTGACGGTTTTTTTAATATCCTTATAACTGCCAAGGATTGATTTGTGATTCTTCTTGAAAACTTTTGCTGCATCGGCAAGATTATCTGCTTTGGAAAACGCTTTTACAATATCCAGCGCCTCATCACTCTTGCCCAGCAATTTTATGCCCTTGGCAGCATATGACCCCGGCACATACGGCAAGAAGATAGAAGCAACATCCCATGCAAAGAATAGTGCATTGCCTAATGAAGGATTTAACGCAAATTCGATAAAACTTCCTACAGCACTGGCAATATCGCCAACAGTCTCAACAGGAATGTTTCCGCTTGGGTCATAGTATTTGACCGGATTTCCGTAGCAATACACATACAGGTTCAGGCTCAACGGGTCGGCGGGATCGCCGTATCCCCATGCATCCTGCTGGGTGAACCGTCCATTGCCGGGATCATAATACCGTGCGCGGAGATAGTACGTGCCTGTCTCATCGTCGAAATACTGCCCCGCATAGCGGAAGGGATTGGTGTCGGTGGTGCTGGGATCGGCCTCCTCACCGAACGCATCGTAGTCATAGAACTGCAGTACCGCACCATTGGCGTTAGTATATTTTACCACATCGCCGTGGGCGTTGTAAAGGTAGTACCACGAATTGCCTTGGGAAATCAGCGTGTGGCCGTAGATGTACACCTTGCCAGTGAGACTATGGGGAAACAACGTTGTTCCTATACCTAACAGCGTATGCCTAGTTCTTCATCTGTGCAATTAATCAGAAGAAATGTTTAACTGCCTTTTATAAGTTTTATAACTTGAAAGCTGTGTGAGATCCATACTCAGTAATTCAAGAAGTGCATTGGCAAAATCTTTCCAAGTTGCATCATCGGATAGATTTTGTAATTCGATTCCTATATAACAGCGTTTTGTTTTCATAGGGAGCATAATGGAAATAAATTTGCCAAGTCCAGGTTTCCATCCCAAACCAACATATTTTGTTCCTAACGAAGCCTTTTTGAATCCTTTGATCTTGTAGTAATACTCTGTTAAAGAAATCCGATCTTCAAAAATCGGTTCCCCTGTTCCCCAGGCATTCATACTACGTTCTAATGCATCGGCTAATTCGTCTACCGTGAACGGAGGCTGCAGTTCAATAGGATTCTTTGCAGCCAGCCAGACAGGTGACCAAACATCTCCCTCAATTTTTTTAGGGTTTTTAGTCATTGAAAAGATTGCTAACCTATCATCTTTATCAACGAGTATTTGGAGTGTCCTTAGTTCTTGTAAATTCATATCCATTTTATTTCTCACCTTAATTAATCAATTATTCTTTTTATCACTTTCACACCATTTTCTTGGGCATACTCTATGATTTTTTCAAAAACCTCTGCCTGCTCCTTGGTCATAGAAGATGAGGGGATCGCAATTTCCAATGTTCTTGGTGTACCGGTTTGAACAGTCCAGTTTATACCCTTGTACTTTGCTCCATTGAAATCAACAAGTTTGTCAACATATCTTTTTAATGTGTTGTACAATTTACTCGTATCCTGATATGTTTTGGCATTAAGATCTATGGACTTGATACTCTTTATATTTTTCAACAGTCCTGCTGCCTCATCCATATCCGCCCAGTCAATAGTCGGGAAATTATTACACCATCCTCCCAGTCTGCGTTCGATCTCCCAGCCACGGTCGAAAGCCTTCATCGCCCAAACACTTTTTTTGGTTGCCTTGCCTACATCATGGGCAGCTCCAGCAGTTTTGGTTACGCCGCGTACCAGGTCAACGCCATCGTCAAGTTTAGTAACATACGAGCCCGGAGCATACGGTATAAAGAAAGCACCAACGTCCCAAAGGAGACTACCAAAATTCCCCCAACTGGGGTCATCAAAAAATTGATATGCACTGATTCCGATGCCAATTAAATCGAAAACAGTCTCAACAGGAATGTTTCCGCTTGGGTCATAGTATTTGACCGGATTTCCGTAGCAATACACATACAGGTTCAGGCTCAACGGGTCGGCGGGATACGCATAGCCCCAACTGTCCTGCTGGGTGAACCGTCCATTGCCGGGATTATAGTACCGCGCTCGCAGATAGTACGTGCCCGTTTCGTCATCAAAATACTGGCCGGCGTAGCGGAAGGGATTGGTGTCGGTTGTGCTGGGATCGGCCTCCTCACCGAACGCATCGTAGTCGTAGGACTGCAGCACTGCACCTGTGGCGTTAGTATATTTTACCACATCGCCGTGGGCGTTGTAAAGGTAGTACCACGAATTGCCTTGGGAAACCAGCGTGTGACCGTAGATGTACACCTTGCCGCCGGTGGCGGAGTTGGCGTACTCGCAGATCATGTTACTGCCGTCCCAGATGTAGTTGCTGATGGCGAGAGCCGTGGTTTTCGTCTTACGCAATCCGCTGGGGTAGTAGGTGTAGGTGGCGAAATCGCTTCCCTTCACGTAGCCAACCTGGCGGTTGCGGGCGTCGTAGGTGTAGGTGGCACCGTCGCCGGTCAGCAGATTGCCGTTGGCATCGTAGGTATACGTAATGGTGGAGCCGGGTTTGCTCTCTCTGAGCAGGCGATTGTTCTCGTCATAGGTGTACGTGGTGGTGGCGCGGTTTCCGGAGAAGTCGTATGTGTAGGAATAGGAACCCGCGGAGGACACTTCCGTTTTCAGACGTCCCGCCTTATCGTAGGTATAGGTGGCGGCGGTTCCCGCCAAATGATCCGTTTCCGTATGGATATTGCCATCCATGTAGTAGGAGTACACCGTATTCGCCAAAATGGCACCGTTTCCGTTGACACTTTGGATGCTTGTCAGCACGCCGGGTGCCGCGTAC
>JAZQFQ010000057.1:0-35258 GCA_045539595.1 Eubacteriales bacterium
GAGAAAAGAAGATTTTTGCATACTTCAGATCCGGAGTCACGTCCGCCCCGGTGATGGTGATCATCGCATCCGAAACCCGGGGATCCTTCACATCCCGGAGAATCATGGATATTTCCTGTGCCACACTGTCGTTGATGCGGCTCTGTCTGTATTTAGCCAAAGGAAAGCCTCCTTACCATATCATATATATAAAGTATAGCATATCCCGAGTGAAAATACAATCCGTTTTTTGGAAAGGTTTCAGTCAAACAAAAAAGCCGGGCGTAAGCCACGGCTTTTTTAGGATATTACTGTGCGGATGTACGATCCAGACGGCGGTTGCGTACGTACACCAGCAGATTGATGCTGACAAACAAAAGATTCAGCGCATACACCGCCAGCACATAGGTGAAATTGTGGGTGAGGATTTTAGCACCGATGCCGGCTACATAACCGCTGATGATGAGCAGAATGAAGAACAAACTCATTCCTTTGGCCGATCTTGCTTTGTAGTTGCGGTAGACATTCATCGGCCAGGACATACCGAAGCAGATGAGCATGAGTGTTTCCAGAATTTCCGGCATAGTGTTTTTCCTCGATTTCCATTGACTTTCTTTTGTGATACCATTATACTATACATATCAGCATATGTAAAATATATATTCAGTATCGCTGGTATATCAAATATATATGGTGGAGTATGTATATCCATTACGACAGTTATCGCATCTTCTATTATGTGGCCAAGTACCGCAGCTTTACCCAGGCGGCGGCCATGCTCTTGTGCAATCAGCCCAATGTGACCCGCACCATTAAGAATCTGGAGAGTGATCTGGGGTGCGCCTTGTTCATCCGCTCCAACCGGGGCGTGCGTCTGACCCCCGAGGGGGAGCGGCTGTACGAGCATGTCCGCATCGCCGTGGAGCATATTGAGGCCGGGGAGCGGGAGATCGCGCTGGACCGCAGTTTGAGCCAGGGGATGGTGTCCATCGGTGCCAGCGAGGTGGCACTGCGGTGTCTTCTTCTGCCGGTGCTGAAACGGTTCCGGTCCGATCACCCCGGGGTGCGCATCCGCGTGTCCAATCACTCAACGCCCCAGGCACTGGATGCCCTGAAGCACGGCCTCGTGGATTTCGCCGTGGTCACTACCCCCACCGGGGCGGGATCCCATATGAAGGAGATCCCCTTGAAAACGGTGCGGGAGGTGCCGGTGTGCGGGCAGGCTCTGTCTCACCTGGCACAGCAGCCCCTGTCGCTGGCGGATTTGGCACGGCATCCTCTCATCGGTCTCGGCCGGGACACCAAAACCTACGAGATGTACACGGATTTGTTTCTCTCCCACGGCATCCGCCGCACACCCGATATCGAGGCGGCCACGGAGGATCAGATTCTGCCCATGGTGAAAAACGATCTGGGCATCGGATTTGTGCCGGAGGAGTTCATCCGTCACGAGGCGGACCAGCGGAATCTGTTTGTGCTGGAATTGTCGGATGCACAGCCAAGCCGGCAGGTGTGTCTTGTGAAAACATCGGATCGGTCGCTGAGTTTTGCCGCCAAAGCCCTGGAAAAAATGCTGATCGCCGAAAGGAGTGAGGATGTATGACAAAATCTATGTGTCTGCCCCGGAGCGTGTCCCGGGCGTTGTCCATGTTGGAGGAGGCGGGATACGAGGCTTTTATCGTGGGCGGATGCGTGCGGGATTTTCTTATGGGACTGCCGCCCAAGGATTACGATATAACCACCTCGGCCCTGCCCGAGCAGACCGCCCGGGTGTTCCGGGAATATCCCGTGATCGAAACGGGCATCCAGCACGGCACTATCACCGTGGTGATGGACGGTATGCCTCTGGAGATCACCACCTACCGCACGGAGGGAACGTACTCCGACAACCGCCATCCCGACAGCGTATCCTTCACCGCCAGTTTGCGGGAAGATGTGGCCCGCCGGGATTTCACCATGAACGCCATCGCCTATTCTCCGACGCGGGGGCTGATCGATCATTTCGGCGGGGCGGAGGATATCCGATGTGGCGTCATCCGCTGTGTGGGCGATCCCGCCACCCGATTCCGGGAGGATGCCCTTCGGATGATGCGGGGCATCCGCTTTGCCTCCGTTCTGGGATTTTCCATGGAGGAAAACACCGCCGCGGCGATCCATGAAAACAAAGAACGCATCCCCACAGTCAGCGCGGAGCGGATCCAGGTGGAACTGACCAAGCTTCTGTGCGGGGATAACGTGAAAACCGTCCTCATGGATTGGTGGGACGTGATCGGTACGGTGATCCCCGAGATTCTGCCCATACACGGCTTCGATCAGAAAACACCTTATCATATCTACGACGTGTGGGAACACACGGCAGTGGCGGTTAGCGAAATTCCGCCGCAGCCCCATTTGCGGCTGTGTGCGCTTTTGCACGATATCGGCAAGCCGCCCTCCTTCTTCACCGATGAAAAGGGAGTCGGCCATTTCTACGGCCATCCCGCCGTCAGTGCGCGGATGGCGGAGGAAATCCTTGCCCGGCTGAAGTACGACAACGCTACCCGCCGCCGGGTGGTCACGCTGGTGAAGGAGCACGATCGGATCATCGAGCCGAAGGAAACCGCCGTAAAGCGAGCGCTGTCCCGCCTGACTCCGGAGATTTTTTGGGATCTGATGAAGATGAAGCGGGCGGATACGCTGGCCCAATCCCCAAAGTACCGGGATCGGCTGGAAAGTTACGACATCATCGAGTCCATCGCCCGGGAGATTCTGGAGAAAAACGAGTGTATTTCCGTTTCCAGCCTGGCTGTGAACGGAAACGATCTGATATCCATCGGCATGAAGCCGGGCAAAATGATCGGCGAAATGCTGAACCATCTGCTGGATCGGGTGATCCGCGGAAAATTGGACAACGACCGGGACGTGCTGCTGACGTATGTGAGAAAGAAGATACAGTAACAAAACGGGGCTGCGCATACGGACAGCCCCGTTTGCAGTTTTTTGCGAAAGTGTGGGACAATGCTTCGCCTGAATCGTATGTATATACAGATGGTCCGGATCATCGACAATACAAAGTGCTTGTAAGACGGGAGGGCAAAGATGCTCAGTGTGAGTTTGGCCATGTTGGACATACAAACGGACAGGGAAAGAGATCTGGTCAAGAGCCTGTTCCGGGAATATGCACCGCGGGTAAAGGCGTGGGCCATGCGGTATCTGGGAAATCCGACCGATGCGGAGGATGCGGTAAGCGTTACCTTTTTGAAGATCATCCGCTACCGGGACAAATTTGCGGACGCCGGTGAGGAGAAAATCCGGGGCTTGATCGCTTTGTACACAAAATGCGTGTGCTTTGATATGCTCCGTAAGCAAAACGGTTTGCCTGTGGTGTCTGTCAGCAACGGATACGAGGAGGACGGGGAAGAGTCGCGGGATCTGGAACTGCCGGATGAGGTGGACATCCCCGCAGAATTGATCCGACAGGAAACGGTGGAGGTGCTGAAAAAGGCTATCGACGCACTTCCGTCCCCTGCCCGGGAGATCATTCTGCTTCGGTATTACCACGATATGCCCCACCGTGAGATCGCCGATGTGCTGAACATGAACGCATCTACCGTCCGCTCGGTGTTTCAGCGGAGTCTTGCAAAATTGCGCAAAGAATTGGAGGGATATGTGCATGAAACGTGAGTCCGGGAATTTGGATGCCCTGATGAAACTGGCGGCGGAAGCCAGCATGGCGGAGGAAATCAAAGAATTTGATTCCATCGATGTGACCGAGAATACAATTCATGAGAAAACAGAGCGCCGCATACTGCGGGAAAACCGGGGAAAGAAGGCAAGGCGTACATGGGTGCATGCATTGACAGCCGCGGCGGCCTGCATGTTGTTGTGCGTGGGACTTTTCGGCGTGGTACGAGCCAATCAAAAGGATATTACTGTGCAGTGGGATGAAACCAGTTTTTCCTATGAGTTCCGTAAAGATTGGTCGGATGATTCTGTGATGTGCTATCCGGTTGTGCCGGAAGGCTGGTTCTTAATAGAGCAGATCGGTGGCTGGCGAATGGAAGGTCCCAGTGGGGAAGTGGTGGAGTTTCGTTTTGCTGCGCGCAAAGGAACGATTGATGCAGACTCGGTGAGAGTGGAGGAAATCGTACTGAAAAACAACTTGCCGGCGTACCGTGTTGTCGTGGGCAGGGAAACGTGGTTTTATTTGGTTTGGAAAGATAAGTATTCTTTTCATATGAAGTTTATAAACGTAACATTGGAGCAAGCTTTGGAGATTGTGGACAGCCTCGGCCCGCGTTCCGACGAGTGTGACCTCGTCTATCCTTTGCCAGATAAGTTTGAGATATACTATCCAGATGTGCCGGATGGATGGGCCCTGAGCGAAGAACCGGCAGGATGGTGGATGGATGGTCCTGATTACGAAATGATACGGTGTTCCCAGAGCAATTTGCCGGTATGCAAAATAAAGATTAACGACGGCGACATATCGGTCGGGAAAATTCTTTTAAAGAATAATGTGCTGGCATATCACGTGCAGGGTGATGGGGCGTTATGTCAACTGATATGGAAAGACGATGATAACAGGGTATATCATTTGACCTATACTCAGGGAACCACCTTGGAACTTGTTTTGCAGATTATTGACACCCTCGGACCGCGACCCTAAAAGAAAAAACCGGCTTGCCACAGGGCAAGCCGGTTTGCATTTATTTCATAAGTGCTGTGGTCAGACGGCAGAAATCCAGGGCGGACAACTTTTCTCCCCGGATATCCGTGCGGATGCCGAGGGAAGTAAGAGCGGCTTCCACCGCGGATTTGTCGTACAATCCGCCCAAGGCGTTGGTCAGTGTCTTGCGCCGCTGGCCGAATGCCGCCTCGATCATGGCGGTTACCCGCTCAAAGAAGGGGGCAAATCCGTCGCCCGTGGGGGCATCGGGATACAGATCGTACAATCCGTGGGGATGGGTTTCGATGGTCAGAACCGCGGAGGACACTTTTGGCACGGGATAGAAATTCCCGGCGGACACGGTGAACAGTTTTTTCGCCCGCCCCCGCAAGGCCACCGCCGCCGTGATCGCACCGTAGGCACTGCTGCCGGCCTGGGCACAGATCCGATCCGCTACCTCGCTCTGCACCATCAGCGTGATGCGGCGCACGGGGGACCGTCCGTCCGCGGGATAGGCTTCCAGCAGTTTCATCAGAATCGGCGTGGTGATATAATAGGGAAGATTTCCGCACACGTGCACGGGCGCATCGCCAAAGGATTCGCTGAGCAGGGATTTTACATCCGTTTTCATGAAATCCTCGTTGATCACGCGGGTGTTGGGGCAGTCCTCCAGCGTCTGGGCCAGAACGGGAATCAGTCCCCGGTCGATCTCCACCGCCGTGACGGAGGGATAGCGGGCGGCCAATTCTCGGGTGAGGGCACCGATGCCGGGACCGATTTCCAAGGCGCAGGCATCCTCGCTGTAGTTTTCTTCGTAGAAAAACGGCTCGTAGGCGGATGCCTCCGCAATATTCTCGGGGATCATGGGATTGATCAGAAAATTCTGGCCAAAGGCCTTTTTGGGTGCCAGGCCGTTTTCTTCCAGAATCCGGCGCACCGTGGATTGATTACAAAGATCCATAGGAAAAACGGGGAAAACTTTTGAAAAAGTTTTCCCCGTGCCCCTTTCCAAAACTTTTACAAATTATTTATATGGGTTTTCGCGGAGGGGGCGGGGAGGTGCCTTTTTCAAAAGGCATTTCCCCGCATACATTCTTAATAAGCCAGTTTTTCAGCCAGGTAAGCGTTCAGCTCCGCAACGGGAATACGAACCTGCTCCATGGTGTCGCGGTCACGTACGGTTACGCAGCCGTCTTCCTTGGAGTCGAAGTCGTAGGTTACGCAGAAGGGAGTACCGATCTCATCCTCACGGCGGTAGCGCTTACCGATGGAGCCGGCCTCGTCGAAGTCTACCATGTAGTTCTTGGACAGGGCGGTGTAAATCTCCATGGCTTCCTCGCTCAGCTTCTTGGACAGAGGCAGGACCGCTACCTTGAAGGGAGCGATGGCGGGATGGAAACGCATCACCACGCGGGTGTCGTTCTTCTCTGCGTCGACTACTTCCTCATCGTATGCCTCCACCAGCAGAGCCAGCGTCATACGGTCTGCACCCAGAGAGGGCTCAACTACGTAGGGAACGTAGTGCTCGTTCGTTTCGGGATCAAAGTAGGTCAGATCCTGACCGGAGTGCTTCTGATGCTGGGACAGATCGTAGTTGGTACGGTCGGCCACGCCCCAGAGTTCGCCCCAGCCGAACGGGAACAGATACTCAAAGTCGGTGGTTGCCTTGGAGTAGAAGGACAACTCTTCCGGCTCATGATCGCGCAGACGGAGATTCTCCTCGCGCACGTTCAAACCCTTCAGCCAGTCGTGGCAGTACGTTCTCCAGTACTGGAACCATTCCAGATCCGTGTCGGGCTTGCAGAAGAATTCCAATTCCATCTGCTCAAACTCGCGGATACGGAAGATGAAGTTACCGGGGGTGATCTCGTTACGGAAGGATTTACCTACCTGGCACACGCCGAAGGGGAGCTTGCGGCGGGTGGTGCGCTGGATGTTGTTGAAGTTTACGAAGATACCCTGGGCGGTTTCGGGACGGAGATATACCTCGTTGGCGGTGTCCTCGGTTACGCCCTGGTGGGTCTTGTACATCAGATTGAACTTACGGATATCGGTGAAATCGGACTTGCCGCAGCCGGGGCAGGGCACGTTGTTGTCACGGATGAAGTTCACCAGAGCCTCACCGTCCATGGCTTCCACATTCACGTCCATATTGTTCTCACGAACGAAATCCTCCACCAACTTGTCCGCACGGTGGCGCATCTTGCAGGCCTTGCAGTCGATCAGCGGATCGTTGAAGGTGGCCACGTGGCCGGAGGCAACCCATACCTGGGGATTCATCAGAATGGCGGCGTCCAGACCTACGTTGTAGGGATTCTCCTGCACGAATTTCTTCCACCAGGCACGCTTGACGTTGTTCTTCAACTCAACGCCCAGAGGACCGTAGTCCCAGGAATTGGCCAGACCTCCGTATATTTCCGAGCCTGCATAAACAAAACCTCTGTTTTTGCAGAGCGCGACGATTTTTTCCATGGATTTTTCGCTGTTGGGCATACGAGTACTCATGATGGATATCCTTTCGATATATAATCTGAAATTATTTCGATTCACCGGCCGCGTCCGTTTCCGGCAGACGGCGGTAATTTTTGAACTGGGTGATGGCCTGCTTTATGTTGGGCTCAAAGTAACCGTCCATGTTTTCCGAGGCGGAAACGTAGCGTCCCGGATATTCCAGGGTGGTTTTCTGGAAGGAAGGATCGTTCCAGGCGTAGATCAGGCTGATTTCGGAGATGAAATCCGGCACGGCAAAGGTGGTGTCCACCATGGCGTTGGCGCAGATGTCATCATAGAAAGCAGTGAGTTCCGTTTCCGGCATGGCGGTCAGTTTATCCATGACGGCGATCAGGAAATTCACAAGAAACGTGTTCCGGGCGTTTACGTCCGCGGCGGATGCGATCTCGTTGTGCATCATCAGCGCGGTGGAGCCGGGGCCGTCAATGGCGTTGTTTCCGATGGTGTAGAGCAGAGGGATCAGGTCCTCCTCCTCCGGGGCAGGCTTCTTTGTGGTGGCGATCTGACCGTTGAAGTACAAATCGCTGGTGAGATACATATTGATGCCGCCCATGTTGGCGATGATCTGGGAAAGCTCGGTCACGTTGACTACCAGATAATAGTCCACGCTCAGGCCGGTCATGGCGGATACCTGGGAGATTATGTAATCCCGGCCGTACAGATTATAGAGATCCGCCCCGCTCTGATAGCCGGAGGCGGTATTCACCCGCGTGACGGAGGGGAACACCGTAAAGGTGAATTCCTTGCGTTCCTTGTCCGCGCGAAGAAGGACAGTGGCACAGCTTTTTGTGCGGCGGAAGGGGGTGCCGAGCAGTCCTGTGTAGGATGCATCCTCAATCTCCATGTCCGCCAGTTCGTCATCCGTGGGCAGATAATCGTGGAAGATATCCGGCTGATAATCGGTGACGATGAAAAGCATATTGAAGGAATTGCCCTCGATGACCCGTTCTGTGGATGGGTTGTCCTCCCCCGGCTGTGTGGGATTGACGGAAGGAGTGGTATCGGCGGGATTGGCGTGAAGGATTTCCTCCAACTCACTCTTTTCCGCATCAAAAATGCCGGTGATCGTATCCGTCAGGAACTGCGTGGCAAAATACGCCACGGAACCGAAAATCAAAGCGGCGATCAGAAAGGTAACAAAAAAGTTCTTGAAAGCGGACAGCATCGAATTCCCTCCTTAAAACAGCAACTTACTCTTTATTATACTATATTTTTTCTCCGATTGCAAGTGGGAATTGCAGCGGAGAGGCGGATGCGGACGGATTTTATCCCGGCGATGAGTACAGGGATGTTCTGTACGGATTGGACGCGTCCTTTCCGCAAAAGTTCCTTTGCTGAATCGAAGAAATATTCCGCTGTTATTGACAGGAATAGTTCTGCGGTTTATAATAATATTAACCGGTGTGTAGAAACATTGATTTGGAAAAGGTTGGATGCATTATGAAACGACTTGTTTTCTTTGCAGCGCTGATATGCTTGCTGCTGGTGGGATGTACCCCGGCGAATCCCGAAATCCCCGATGAGCCGCTGAGCGGGCAGGATAAGGAACTGGTGATCGCAGAAAACGGCGTGACGGATTTTCTTCTGGTGATCTCCGAGGATGCACCGGATACCGTCAGCGACAGCCTGCCGAAATTCCACAAGCAGCTGAAGAAGCAGACCGGCGCTACCTATTCCCTGGATACGGACTGGACTGCCCGTGGGGAAGAGGTGGACAACTCCCGCCTTGAGATTTTGATCGGCAATACCAACCGCCAGGCAACGAAAGACTTGCTCGCGGATCTGCCCGAGCATTCTTACGGCATCCGGGTGACGGAGGACAAGGTGGTCATCGCGGGCAAAAACGATTCGCTGACCGCTTTGGCTATGTATGAATTTGAGAACAACTTCTTCTTTGGGGATGAGATGTTTGTATCCGACGGCCGCTTTGCGCTTCCCGTGGGATGGGAGATCATCAAAA
This sequence comes from Eubacteriales bacterium, assembly GCA_045539595.1. Lineage (GTDB taxonomy): Bacteria > Bacillota > Clostridia > Oscillospirales > CAG-272 > SIG701. Next base: position 9,099 of record JAZQFQ010000057.1, read on the forward strand.
CTGGCGCGAATTGGGACGATCCCGCCTATATGATCGGTTCTTCTTTTCCCGTGATCGCCTCGGCGTGCAATCCCCGGACGATCCACCGCCCCGATGGCTATAAAGCCAGCCAGGGGGCGGCCACCGACGGTACGTACATCTATACCGCCTATATCCGTGGGGACGACGATGGAGACGGTACGGTGGGTGTAGTGGTGAAATCTCTTCTGTCCGATCTGTCCCTTGTAAAAGTCAGTGAAGAATTGCCCATCGATCACGCCAACGGCATGACGTACAATCCGGATGACAACATCCTGGTCATCACCAATATGGATGTGAACATACTGACGGTGCTGGATCCGGAAACGCTGGAGATCACGGAACAGATCCAGGGCGGCAAATACGGCTTTGGCGGAAGCTATGCCATCGGCTACAGCACGGAAAAACAGCAGTACGTGCTGAAGGGCGGCGGAAAGCATACGTTCCTTGACCGGGATTTTAAGATGAGCAATGCGGTGACTCCCGTGAGTTACTCCAATTCTTTGTATACCGCCCAGGGCATGGATGCGGACGGAACGTATCTGTATTCCATCGTCAGCCCCGGGGAGGAAACGAAGGACAATCTGATCATCGTGCATAAGTGGAGCGGCGGGCATGTGCAGTCCGTGTCCATCCCCATCTCCGTGGAGGGAGAAGACCTTTTCCATTATGACGGAAAGTTCTATCTCAGCGCCACCGATTGGAGCCAGGGCCGTGCCAAGGTGTATGAGTTGGCGTTCTCCTATGTGTACGAATGATTTTTTGAAAAAACAGGAATTTTTTCAAAAAACTCTTGCAATCGGTGAATATGCGTGGTATAATCTACGATGTGTGTATTGCGCACGAATAACGGAACAGTCCTCTGCGAAGCTCCGCATGAATGTTCTATGATTATGGAGGAGTCGAAAATGAACAAACTCGACGCTTTTGCTAAAGAGCAGCTGAAGGAAAGTGTTCCTGCTTTCCATGTTGGTGACACCATCCGTGTACACAACAAAATCAAAGAGGGTACGAGAGAAAGAATCCAGATGTTCGAGGGTACTGTTATCGCCCGTCACGGCGGTGGTATCTCCGAGACCTTCACCGTTCGCCGCGTAGCATACGGTGTAGGCGTGGAAAAGACTTTCCCGCTCCATTCCCCCAACGTAGCCGGTATCGATGTGCTCCGCTCCGGTAAGGTAAGACGCGCTAAGCTGTACTACCTGAGAGACAGAGTCGGTAAGGCTTCCAAGGTTAAGGAAAAAATCTAAGCAAAGCACAGGCAGATCCGGTATCGGGTCTGCTTCTTTGCTTTTTTGCCTAAAAATCTATATTTCAGGAGATATTTATGATGCTCGATATGAGTTTCTACATGCCCGTGAATGTGATTACCGGAGAAGGATGCATTTCTGCCAACGCCGGGGCTCTGGCTCTCGGCCGTCATGCGCTGATCGTCACCGGACGGAATTCCGCCCGTGCCAGCGGAGCGCTGGATGATGTGACTGCTGTTTTGGACGGGCGGGGCATCCGCTATACGCTCTTTGACCGGGCGGCGGAGAATCCGCTGGCATCCATGTGCCGGGAGGGCGGCGCCCTCTGCCGGGAGATCGGTGCGGATTTCGTCATCGGTATTGGCGGCGGCTCCGCTCTGGATGCGGCCAAAGCTGTGGCGGCCTTTGCCGTTTGTCCCGATGCGGATACGGAGAGCATTTTTGACGCGGATTTTGATACCCACCGGATTTTGCCCATCGCGGCCATTCCCACCACCTCCGGCACCGGCTCGGAGGCCAATGCCTACGCCGTTCTCACGCTGGACGGCGGCACGAAGAAAAAGACTCTCAAGCATATCCCCGGTACCTATCCCCGGGTGGCCTTTGTGGATCCCCGCTACACCTATTCCCTGAATGAGAATTACACCGTGTCCACAGCGCTGGATGCGCTGTCCCACGCCATTGAATCTTACCTGTCTCCCAAATCCAACGAGGCATCGGAGATGTACGCGGCCTTTGCCGCCCGGCATATCTGGGATGTGATCTTTAGGGGGGCAGATGCCGAGGGGGAGGTGGACGCAGGCGGATTTACCCCCGCCCAGCGTCAACGGCTCAGCATGGCATCTATGGCGGCGGGCATCGCCATCAACCGTACCGGAACCGGATTCCCTCATCCCATGGGATACAGCATTACCCTGTCTGACGGCATCCCCCACGGACGGGCCTGCGGTGCCTTTGAGGGCGCGTATATTGAGTACAATATGAAGACGGAAAAGGGCGCGGAAAAGCTGACGGCACTGGCGGAGATGCTGGGTACCACCCCGGCGGAAATGGCACGGCGGATTCCCGAAAAAGCCAACGTGAAACTCACCCTCACCCGGGCGCAGATGGAGGAATATGTGGGCCGTATAGCCCGGGCCAACGGCTTTGTCAATTCCCCGTATGTGCTTTCTGATTCGGAAAAGATTGAGATTTACGAGAACTTGTTCTCTCTGTGAAAGAAATGTGAATTTTCACGCCATTCCCTTGACTTTGCGGGGGATTGGAATATAATATAAGCATAAATCATTTGGAATCCCGCAAGGGATCCCCCTACATTTTGGAGGAAGTATGACAGATCCGGACAGTTGCCGATGCTCTGCCCCCGATCGATTATGGTGCGGCACAGCCTGCGATTGCAGCCATGCAGTTGCGGGCGGTGCCGTTTTGCATTTTTTTCATCTCAGTCCGGGTGACAGTTCCGCTGCGGACGCATGATATGGAAAACTTTTCGTACATATATGGATGGGAGTACTTATGAGCACTATTGTTTGGCAGATAGTTTTACAACTAATATTGATTTTCCTGAACGCGGTTTTCGCCTGCGCGGAAATTGCGATCATTTCTATGAACGATGCCCGCATTGACCAACTGGCCGCCGCCGGGGATAAGCGGGCGAACAAATTGCAGAAGCTGACGGCGCAGCCCTCCGGATTTCTGGCGACGATTCAGATTGCCATTACGTTGTCCGGATTCTTGGGAAGCGCGTTCGCGGCGGATAACTTTGCCGATCCTATCGTCGCCTGGCTGATCGGATTGGGTGTGAAAATCCCTGCCGCCACCATGAACACCATCGCAGTCATCGTGATCACGTTGATTCTGTCCTATCTGACGCTGGTCTTCGGTGAGTTGGTGCCCAAGCGGCTGGCTATGAAGAAGGCGGAACCGCTGGCGCTGGGACTGGCTTCGCTGGTCTACGGCGTTTCCCGCGTGTTCTCTCCCATTGTGCGCATGCTGACCGGCTCCACCAATCTGATCATCCGTATGTTCGGGCTGGATCCCAACGTGGAGGATGACGACGTCAGCGAGGAATCCATCCGTATGATGGTGGATGCGGGCAGTGAAAAGGGCGTCATCGACACCCAGGAGAAGGAGATCATCCAGAACCTGTTCGATTTTGATAACCTGACCGTGGGCGAGTTTGCCACCCACCGCACGGAGATGTCCATCCTTTGGATGGATGAATCCGAGGAGGATTGGGAGCGTACCATAAACGAAACCCGTCATTCCCGCTTTCCCGTGTGCGATGAGACGACGGACAACGTGATCGGTGTTTTGTCTGCTAAATCCTACTTCCGCCTGCGGGACAAATCCCGGGAAAACGTGATGCGGGAAGCGGTGCAGCCGGTGTATTTCGTGCCGGAGACCGTCCGTGCCGATGTGCTGTTTCGTCAGATGAAGAAATCCCGCAATCACTTTGCCGTGGTGCTGGACGAGTACGGTGGCACCTTGGGTATCGTCACCATGAACGATCTGCTGGAGCAGTTGGTGGGCGATCTGGATGACGATATACACGCATCCGAAAAGGTGGAGGACATTATAAAAATCGATTCCGGTACCTGGCGCATCACCGGCACAGCCCCTCTGGACGCTGTGGCGGAGGCGCTGGAAGTGGAGTTGCCGCTGGACGAATACGATACCTTCGGCGGTCTGATATTCGGTGTGTACGGTTCTGTGCCCGATGACGGCGTACAGTTTGAGATCGATGTGGAGAATCTGCACGTGAAGGTGACGGAGATTCTGGAGCATCGCCTGGAAAGTGCCGTAGTTTGCCGGAACGAAGCTTGCCCGGATAAGGATACGGAGGACAGTGATACCACAAAGGAGGCGACGAGCGAATGAAAACGCAGAAATTCACACTGAAGCAGATACTCATCATCATTACCTTTACGGTACTGCTGTTCTGCCTGGTTCTGAATCTTTCCTCGGTGTGGAAAGGGATCGGTACTTTTTTCCGACTGATTGCTCCCGTGACCCTCGGCCTGGCCATTGCCTATGTGATGAACGTGATGATGCGGGCGTGGGAGGAAAAGGTTTTTGCCTTCATGAAGCGATCCAAGAAGAAATTCGTGCGGAAACTGCTTCGGCCTCTGGCCATTGTTCTGACGGTGATTATCTTTTTGGGATTGATTGCCATTCTGTTAGCGGTGGTATTGCCCGGTCTGCAGGATGCAGTGATGACGCTGGTCAATAAACTGCCCAGCTACTTCAACGATCTGAAGGCATGGGGGTTGGATCTTCTGACCAAAATGGAGATCGACACGACGTGGTTGGAAGAGTTCACCGTGGACTGGAAATTGCTCTCCGACACCCTTCTTTCCTTCTTTGATTGGGAGAATGCCACGTCTATCTTCGGCACGGCCTCCTCGGTGGCTTCTTCGCTGGCGGGGGGACTGGTGAATGTGATCTTCAGCCTGGTGATTGCCATCTATTTCCTGGCGCAGAAGGAGGTCATCTGTGCCTTTGTGCGCCGGGTGGTCACTTCGTTCTTGCCGGAAAAGATCAGCGATCCTCTGTTCCATGTGGTTTCGTTGTCTAATAATGTTTTCAGCAGTTTTATCCGCGGACAGTGCGCGGAGGCGGTGATTCTCGGTGCCCTCAGCTACATCGGCATGGTGATCTTCGGCTTCGAATACGCGGGCATTATCGCCGTGGTGATCGGCTGTACCGCCGTGGTGCCGATTGTGGGTGCTTTGGTGGGTGAGGTGTTCGGTGCGTTCCTGATTTTGACTGTCAGCCCCTTGCGCGCGCTGTTGTTTTTGATCTTTATTCTGGTACTTCAGCAGTTGGAGGGCTCTCTCATCTATCCGAAGGTGGTGGGTACATCCGTGGGACTTCCCGGCATCATCGTGTTTTCCGCTGTGTTGATCGGCGGCAATATCGGCGGCATCCTCGGTGCGCTGCTGGCGGTGCCGGTGTGCGCGGTGTTGTATACGCTGCTCCGCGAAGCCATGGAAAAACGGAGCAAAGCAAAAACGGAAGTCACTCCCGAGACGGAAAATGAATAAAAAAAGCGCCTGAATGGATTTCCATTCAGGCGTTTTTGACTTTTGTCAGTCGCGCTTTTTGTTGTTTCTGAGAAGAACGAAAATCAGAAATGCGGAGATCAGAATCACGGCGACAATAATCATGATATTGATATCCCCGGTCATGGGAGCCAGAAGGTCGCTCTGCGTGAGAAAAGCAGGGGGCGGGGCTGTAAGCGGATGATTCATGATCTCAATCTCCTTTCTTGATACTACAATACTGTGGCCCGAACGCCACTATCGGTATTATACAGGGTTATTATTCGTTTGTCAACAAGTTATTCACAAAAAATTTAAATAATTTCCATAATATTGTTGTGGAGTATGGGAAATTCGTGGATGTATTGTGAGACGAAAGCGAACGCCTATTTGTTCCCCGGGAATTGCAATCATTCCCATTCTGTGGTATAATAAGACAGAATTATGCCCTCGGAGGTTCATATGCTTCAGAAATATTTGGAATGTGCCCGTATTGCATCCACCCACGGCGTCCGCGGAACCGTGCGGCTGGAATGCCGTGCCGATTCGCCGCGCACGCTGACGAAGCTGAAACGGATGTATATATTGGACAAGCAGATGCAGGTGGTCAAAACCCTGACGGTTGCCCACGCATCGGTGCAGAAGAACATGGTGCTGGCCACCTTCGCCGAGATCGATTCCCTGGAGGCGGCGATCCCCTATCGGGATACGATTCTCTATGCGGATCGGGCGGATATCCCTCTGGCTCCCGGCGCCCATTTCATCGCCGATCTGATCGGCTTGCCTGTCATCGACGCGCGTTTCGGAAACGTGGGTGTGCTGAATGAGGTTCTTTCCCCGGCAGGGCAGGATATCTATGTGGTGAAACGGTCGAGCGGCAGTACCTTTATGTTTCCCTGCGTGAAGGAATTCGTGGAAGAAATTTCCCTTGGTGAGGCGGACGACAGCCGGGAGGCGGGCATCTACGTGCATCTGATCGACGGCTTTTTGGAGGATGCAAATGCAGATTGACGTTCTGACGCTGTTCCCCGGCATGATTGAAGCAGTGCTGGGCGAGAGCATCATCGGCCGGGCGCGGGACGCGGGGCTGGTTTCCATTCGCGCCATCAATATCCGGGATTACTCCGAAAATAAGCACCGCCGGGTGGACGATACCCCCTACGGCGGCGGCCGGGGGATGCTGATGGCGGCACCGCCCATCTATAACTGTTATCAGGCCGCTGTGGCCGATGCCCCAGCAGACGAGCGGCGGCACGTGGTCTATCTGTCCCCCCGTGGGCGCACATTCACTCAGAAGATCGCCAAGGAATATCTGCAGTACGATCGGCTGGTGCTGCTCTGCGGACACTATGAGGGGATCGATCAGCGGGTCATCGACGAGATCGTGGACGAGGAGTTGTCCGTAGGCGATTACGTCCTGACCGGCGGGGAATTGCCCGCCTGCCTTGTGGCGGATGCGGTGTGCCGTCTGATCGACGGCGTGCTCCCTCTGCCCGAATGTTATGAGAACGAAAGCTTTGAAAACGGCCTTCTGGAGTATCCCCAGTACACCCGACCGCCTGTGTGGCGGGATCGGGCGGTGCCGGAGGTGCTTCTGTCCGGCCATCACGCCAATATTGAAAAATGGCGCCGGGAGCAGTCGGAGGAATTGACCGCAATCCGGCGCCCGGATCTGATGAAAACGGAAGAAAACTGATACTTACAACTCACCCAGATAGGCCAGTACGCCATTGGCGACACCTCGGGCGAATAATTCTGGCTGTCCCGCCATCCGGGCTGCATCTCCCGGGTTGGTGATGAATCCCAGCTCCACCAGGGTGGCGGGCATGCGGGTGCGCCGCAGAACGTACAGATTGGTGCGCACGGACACGCCCCGGTTGGGCAGTCCCGTGGATGCGTTCAACTGGGTGAGAATGTTCTGGGCCAAGGGATAGGCACGGCTGGCCTCCGTGTACACGAAGGCTTCTGAGCCCGATGCCGAGGTGATCTCCGATGCATTGGTGTGCAGGCTGATGAAATAATCCGCCCCCCAGGAATTGGCGTCGTTTACCCGCGCCGCCAGGGAGGATGCGTTGGATGTGCCCAGTTGGGTTTCCGGTGTCGGGCGGGACAGCCGCACGTCCAGCCCGTTCTGCCGCAGAATCGCCGCCGTTTGGCGGGCGATCTCAAAAACCAGATCCTGCTCTCGGTATCCGTTTCCCTCCGCGCCTGCGTTGGGATTGGTGGGATTGTGGCCCGCATCAATGTAAATCTTCATCCCAAACTCCTTTGTATGTATTCATCATTATTTTATGCCGAAGGACGGATTTTGTGACCGAGGGGGAACATTTGTGAAAGAAATGCAGAAACTGCTGAGCCGATTGCGCTTTGCGGTGGATAAATACGATATGATCGCCGACGGGGACGTGATCGCCGTGGGCGTGTCGGGCGGAAAGGATTCGCTGGCCCTTTTGTGCGCTCTGTCGGCGATGCGGGCGTTCCATCCCCGGAAGTACGACGTGATCGCGCTCACCGTGGATATGGGATTCCACAAATCCGAATCCATCGCCGCTGCGGAGCCGGATTATTCCGGGATCCGGGAGTTGTGCCGCCGCCTGGGCGTGCGGTACGAGATCCGTCAGTCGGAGATCGCGCGGATCGTGTTTGACGCCCGCAAGGAGAGCAATCCCTGCTCTTTGTGCGCCATGATGCGCCGCGGAGCCTTGCACGATGCGGCCCTGGCTCTTGGAGCCAACAAACTGGCGCTGGGCCATCATTACGACGACGCGGTGATCACTACCATGCTGAATCTGTTTTTTGAGGGACGCTTCGGATGCTATTCCCCTATAACCGAGATGACGCGGAAGGATATCACCGTGATCCGTCCCTTTATCAGCGCGCGGGAGAAGGATATCAAGGCCTTCGTACGCCGGGCGGATCTGCCCGTGATGGAAAGCCCCTGTCCCGAGGACGGCAATACGGAAAGAGAGTATATGAAGGACTATCTCCGCCAGTTTGACGTGGAGCACCGTGGTCTGTACGAGCGTATCATCGGAGCCTTGGAGCGGGGCGAGATCGACGGCTGGAAGGAAACCAAACGAAACCGATAAAACAAACCGCCGGGGAAGCCCCGGCGGTTTTGATATAAATTTTCATATTTTTTCAAAAACCTTGTCAGCAAATCCGAAAATGCCACACTATATGGGTGAAAGCGTTCACACGCTATTCACCGGAAAGGAGGCAAGAGAATGCGAGAGACGAACCCCATGCGCGCTCCCTTGGTAAAGGAATTTACCGAGAACCATATGCAGAAACTGTTTTACTTCTGCCTGAAAAAGACGGGCAGCACCGCCGAAGCCGAAGATTTGACGCAGGATATAGCGCTGAACATCCTGTCGGCTTTGCATAAAGGCACGATCCCCACAAACTTTTCTGCATGGGTATGGCAGATCGCGCGCAATCGGTATTCGGTATGGGCAAAGGCAAAGCATGATCGCAGCGTGTCGGTAACTGCTTCCGACATCGGCGATTATGAAATCGAAGACGATAAAAAGAGTGTCCTTGATGAAATGATCCACAGGGACGAGTTGGCCCTGCTTCGGCGAGAGCTGGCGTTCATCAAGAGTGACTACCGCAATATCGTCGTAGCCTATTACATCGATAACAAGAGTGTTCGTGATATTGCATCCTCGGAGTCTCTTTCCGTCCGTGCGGTGCAGCAACGACTCCACCGCGCGAGAATCATATTGAAAGAAGGTATGGATATGGCAAGAGAGTATGGCGTAAGAAGTTATAAGCCGGAGGAGATCACGTTTACCAATAGCTGCTCCTCATATGGGGAGAAAGGGCAGCCTTGGAGCATCCTTTCTCATGGGATGTACAAAAACATTTTCCTGGAGGCGTACGGCAATCCTTCCACGGCGGAAGAGTTGTCCTTGGCATTGGGAATTGCACTTCCGTATATGGAAGAGGAACTGAAGTATCTGAGTGAGGAAACCTTCCTGATCAAAAACGGAGAAAAATACGAAACCTCATTCCCCATCATCAGTAGCGAGGCGCAGGAAAAAATCCGGCAGTACAACCAGGGCATTACACAGAGAGTTACGCATTTATTTGAAAAATTGGTGGATGATTTCACCGCCGCTTGTCAGGCCCACGGCATTGCCTATTACGGACAGTATCAGACGTATGGGGATGCCAAATGGACGCTGCTGATGCGCACCTTTGATTGGCTAATGTATGAAAAAGATAAGAGGGCGAACTATCGGTACACAAAGCGTCCGGACAACGGCAACTGGGATATCGTGGGCTATGAGCAAACCGCTGTACCGGATTTGCCGTATGTGGGATTGCACGGATGCATGCAGGAGGACGCGAGCAGACCCGCAGTGGATATGGGACAGTTCAAATTCCAGCATTTCGGTATTCAGCACAAAACGCCTTCTTATTTGAGTTTTGATGAGGTGTGGACGCTGAAACTGGTTTGCGAGGGGAAATGGCCGGAGTGTTATGCGCATTGCCTTGAAAATCTTCTGGATTACGGATATATCCGCAAGAGTGGCGAGGGATATGAGCCTGCCATCGTTGTCTTTGACGGGCACATCACGGACAGATATTGGCAGATGTTCAGCGACGCGGAGAAGAAGACCGTTTCCGACTCGGTTGCAGAAATCCGCAAGATCTTGGATGAGGCGACGGAATTTGCGCGCCGGGTCACTGTGGCCGATTTGCCGCCTCTGTTCCAAAACGATGAGCGGCTGTGTGCCTTTGCCTGCGGCAGCAATAAATACGATAGAAAAAATGTTTTGGCGCAGGCACTGGAGGATGGTTGGCTGACATATGATGACAATACCGCCAAGGCCATAGGCGCGTATATATATCTGTGAGAACAAAGGGGTTGTTGCATTTCGATACAACAGCCCGAAATTTTGGCGGCATTGCCCGTGAAAATTTGAAATTCCGGAGGAATTTGTGCGAGGTTTCCTGTTTTTTGCCCGTATGGGGCAAAAATGGTCGCTTGTGCGACCAAGTGAAAACTCGCGGAGGTGGCGCATCGATAAATGCGCCACCTCCTTTTTAAGAAGAATTAAGAAACCACATTGTGAAACCGGTTGAAAAATGCATTCAGTTGTGCTATACTGCATATATCGTGTGTTGGACATATGATATTCCACGGAGGTTTTACACATGGAAGTATGGGTGCAGTTTTTCAAAGAAGGCTTCTTTGGGTACGGAGATAAGGGCGATTTTGCGTATTATTCCATCGAACACTTTATCCCGTTGATCCTCTTGGCGGCAGGCATATTCCTGTTCTACCGGTATCGGGATGCGCTGCGGGAATGGAAGCATGAGGAAAACTTCCGTTTTATCTTTGCTTTTGTGATGCTTCTGGCGGAGATGTCCTACTTCTGGCGCCTCCTCTATGTGGGAAGCAGCGATCCCGCGGAGCAGAATCTATTGGATAAGCTTCCGCTTCAGGTGTGTGAGTGGACCTGCATCACGGCCATCTTCATGATCATGAAGAAGAGCAAGTGGATGTACCAGATCTGCTTCTACGTGTGCCTGACGGTGGGCATTTTCCCGCTTCTCACCCCCTCGGTGATCACCACCACAGGCCCTGCATACTATCGCTATTATCAGTACTGGCTGGAGCACATCCTGCCCATTCTGGCGGTGTTCTATATGACGTTTGTCCACGGATTCCGTCCCAAGATGAAGGGGATCTGGCTGGCGTCCGCCTTTATGGCTGTTCTTGTTGTCTTCGCGCTGATCTGCAACTTCAATATCGACGGCGCCAATTATCTGTACCTGGCACGCGGCACATCGGACGGCGGCGGATCGGTGATGGACGTCCTTGTAAAGATTGCGCCCAGCGTGTGGGGACGCCTTGGCCTGCTTACTGTCGTTGTTACAGGAATGTTTTTCACGGCGTACGGCGTTTTCTGTGGAATCACGAAATTGGCAACCCACAAGAATAAGGAAAAGCACCTCGTTTGAGGTGCTTTTTGTGTGGTTATTATTCCCACCTTTTCAGCATATCCATATAGTCGGGATTCTCGCGGAGTTCTACCAAAAATGGATGAGGTGAGGTGCGTATCCGTGCCACTTCCCACCCGATCATATCGTCGGTTTTATAGGTGTTTACGATAGCATCCTTCAAGCTTGGCTCGGACTCTGTCATGTGCATCACTTTTTTCATGGCGGCAAACTGTTTTTCGCGCAGACGGATAAGGATGTCGATGGGTGCATCGGCTGCTGACAAGGTGTTTGTGAGGACACCGTACAAGGCTTCCTCGCCGATGCAGAAAAGTGCAAGATCTTTTTTCTGGCCCATCTCTGCAAATGCTTCTGCCATAGTTTCGATGCGCTCAATCTTTTCGGTTATAGAGAGAGAAGAATCATCCCGTACGATTCTGCCCAATTTGATCGCCATATCGTCGATCATTCCATAGCAATTTCTTTTTTTCCAATAGAGATGTTCTGGTGTATCATGGCTGAAAAGTCGTTCCTTGACCATGCCGGCGTACCCAGTGGGAAGTTGGGATAGAATTTCAAGCGCGCCTTCTGTGTCGCCTGCGGCGTGGAGAAGTTTGGCTTTCATTTCGATTGCTTCGGCACGAATGCTATCCTGGGTACAGCCGTCCAGTATGCAATTGCATATCTGTGTAAATTCGACCATGTTTTCAAGTAACGTTTCCGCATTGTTTCCGAAACTGCCGCCTGCTTTGTCCCACATATACTTGATCATAATGCGATAATCGTGGGGGTATTTTTCCCTTGCTTCAGCAATTCGTTCGCTTGCCTGTGTATAGAAGCCGTTCACCCGCAGACGAAGGTGTTCCGCCAGTAAGAAGTCAATATCCGCCTTGGCTTTTGCTTCATCGTACCCCAGAAGTTCGTCCACGCTGCTGCCAAAAATTTCGGCGAGAGGAAATAGTAAGGTGATGTCGGGATAGGTGTTTTTTGCTTCCCATTTGCTGATGGCCGCCGGCGATATGTTCAGCAGATTCGCCAATTGTTCCTGCGTAAGCCCTTTAGCAAGCCGCAGCCGCTTGATGTTTGATCCGATATTCAGTTCCATATGTGTTCTCCTTTGTTGTAAAGTGAACAGGCCTGTTTCTGAATATATTGTATCATAAATCCACGCAATTACAAGCGAAGGATAGGCAATATCGGATTAACCGCAGGTTAAGAAAAGTGAATGAAACTCTATACAGGACATCCAATTCGCTCGCGTGGGCTTCATTCATCAGCGAACAACAAAAAAGAAGACACCCGAACAAGTTCGGATGTCTCTTTTGGTGACATGGCGGGGAATCGGTCTCGCGCGACCTACGCGCTCGGTCAGGGTGCGGGAAAACCGTCCACTGGACGCTTTTCTGACACGCACCCGTTCGATTCCCCACGATTTTGCAGCAAAAAATAACACCCTCCAACGGAGGGTGTTATTCTTTGGTGAAGCGGACGATTGAATGTCCGAACTATTTGCCATATATTCAATTTCATCGGTTGTTGGAATGGTAATCGGCGAATCGTCAAAGGTAAGAAGAACTTTTATGTAATTATCGTAAATAAATATTGCCTTGACAAGTCCATCGATGAGTCTTTCCTTATTTTTCTCCACTTTCAAGTTAAGAGTGCGGAATTTGTTAAGTGCAAAGAGGATAAAATCTTTTGTAATCGTTGGAATCTTGGATTCTTCCGCTCTGATACTCTGTACGATTTTCTCTTCCTCAGCCTCTAGTTCTTCGAGTCTTGATTTTGTCGTACGAGTGACTACACCTTTTTCAATGGCACTCATGATGTTGTCAATGGAAGACTGCACATCCTTCAGCTGAGCCTCAAGTGCCGGAAGTATCTTGTTGCCCTCATTTAGGAGAGTCATTACATCATCCGCCATATCGCTAATCATTTTATCGTCCTGTAGCCAAGAAGTAATTTTCTGAATTACAAGATCTTCGAGCCATTCCTTGCGGATTGCCTTGCGGTCACATTCGTGGCGTTTGGCCCTGGCACATTTATAATAGCGATAAATCACGCCGTTAGGTTTATTCGCACTATCGCCTACAAACATCGAATGACATGTTCCGCAGAACAGTTTAGTTGTCAGCAAATAGCGCTCGGGAGCTTTCGCTTTGCCTGTAGCATGTTTGTTCTGCGCCATTCTCACGGCAACTCTGTCGAATATATCTTTAGAAACAATAGCCGGAATCGCATCGGGGAATACCACATCTTTATAACTGTATTCGCCGATATATTTGCGGTTGGAGAATATTCGCGCGAGGGAGTTTTTGTTGAAACGATTTCCTTTGGACGTGCGGACACCGCGAGCGTTCAGGTCTTCGATAATCTCGGTGATCGATTCTCCGCCTGCGTATCTGCGAAACATTTCAATTACAAGCGGTGCCTGCGCCGGATTGATCTGATAGTTCTGATCCTCGTCAATCATATAACCGAAAGGAATTGTACCGCCGTTGAATCGACATTTGAGCGCATTTTCGGTCATGCCTCGCGATACTTTCTCTGCAAGATCAGCAGAATAGTATTCCGCCATGCCTTCAAGTAACGATTCAAGAAGGATGCCTGCCGTACCTTCCGCGATGACTTCTGTTGCAGATACCACGCGAACGCCGTTCTTTTTCAGCATCATTTTATATTTTGCTGAATCGTAACGATTACGGGAGAATCGGTCGAGCTTCCATACGATGACAACATCGAAATTCTTCTTCGCGCTGTCCTTGATCATCCGCTGAAACTCAGGGCGATTGTCGGTCTTGGCAGAAAGCGCCCTGTCTATGTATGTGCCCACAATCTCGATGCCGTTTTTGTCGGCAAACGCTGTGTTTTCGCGGATCTGTCCCTCGATGGACTCCTCACGCTGATTGTCCGAGGAATACCGCGCGTAAATAACGCCCTTCATTCTTCTTCCTCGCAATATTCGAATATATTGTATTTGCCACATTTAGGGCAATTCATTTCTATACGATATTCTCGATTGCCAAGGGACTCCACACGATATGCCATTGGCTCAGTTGGGATTTTTTCAGCAATATAATAATTACTATCCATAGGGCTTCTTATAGACTCAAAATTTACCCAATTATAAACTTTTTGACAGTATTCACATCTATGTCTTCCACTAAAAATTATAGGCATATATTTTATCTCCTTGCATAGTTACTTTTCCACAACGCCAATAACTCTACCGCAGCAATACACGCTATCGTTCTCGCTAAGATGGATTGGATTATATTTCTCATTATGCGATACCAAACACTTGTCGCCAAGTTCTTTTATGTAAACGTCGCCGTTGACAATGAAGATGCCCACCTCGCCAACATTGACGAAATCGCACTTCTCAACGAAGACCTTATCACTATTGTAGTAGGTAGGCGCCATACTGTCACCGGTGATCGGGATAACGTAATCAGCAATCTCTGCTTCTGCAGTTTCTTTCACCCAGAGTTCTTCGGGCGTTTCCGTGTCGAGGAAATTGCCTGTTCCTGCAGATGCCGGATGATTGAAAAAGTCAATCTTCAGCAAACGAGCCTTGGGCTTTCTTGTGACAGCAGTTACTCGCTTATATTCGCTGTCGATCAGATAATCCACAACTTCCTTACCGTGTTCGTCCAGGACACGGTATTTTTGTATTGTGCTCCACTCGGAAGTGGTGGGACGATGATGGATCGCTTTGCAGCCAAGCAATTCATCCGCGGATATATCCAGCAGATCACAAAGCCTTACCAGTTTATCGCAATCGGGCCGACCGATTCCTTTTTCCCAGTTATAGATTACACTGCCGGAACTTTCACCGAGAGCATCGGCAATGCCTTGCTGTGTCATGTTTCGCAGTAAACGGTATTTTTTGATCCGTGAGCCGATTGTGTTCATATGGAGTACCTCCTGGATTAGTAGGTCTATTTTATCATATAAACTTGGATTAGTCAACAAAAACACCAAAAATATTATATAAACATATTGACAAACCCAAGATAATTATATTATAATACGAAACACAAAGCGAGATCGGAACAAACGTTCCTTCTTATGGACCAAAGATTGCGTCGCAGTAAGCAAAGAAAAGCCCCGCGCGAGGCGGGGCAACGCAAATCTATTTCTTTACAGTATATACCTCTAAAGCGGCACCGTATCTGGAGAACCCTTTTATCTCTGCGTAATCATTTCCGTATTTCCTGCGAGCATACTCATCCGTATCATTCCAAGCGGCATGAATCAACTCTTTCGATGTTCTTTGCAGATCAGAGTGAGCACCCGTTTTCATTCGGTGCAATCTGAATTTCATTTTGTCGGTGAACACTTCCACAAACCCTTCTGCGGGTTCATTATAAGGGGAGTCAAAGTATTGAAAAAGAATGGCTCTATAATCAATACTAAAGGCCGTACTTTGATATTGATGCTCTTCAAGATACTTGTAATAGTGGTCACTTAAATCCGAAAGAACAGTGTTGCAATATTTGTTTTGTTCTGCTTCTTCTTTTGTGAGAGGCATACCTGGTGACGCGAATCGAATCAGTTTTCCTCCCGGTTTCAGTACGCGGACAATCTCTTTAATGACAACCTCCGGTTCATCAACAAGATGAAGCATTGCGTTTTCAACTACAATGTCCACACTTTCGTCGGGGAGCATAAGATCATAAGCGTTCATTTGTGAAAGTATGAGATTACTATACTGTCCCTTTGCTCGTTTAGCGGCGGTATTTAACATAACGGCCGATATGTCAGCGGCAATTGTATAGATTCCATTCTTTGCGAGAGGAATGGATGCTGTGCCAAGACCCGCACCCAAATCCAGTACGCAAATATCCTTGCCAAATTTTTGGGCGATGAGATCACTGCAAGCCGCGTATACGCCGTATCGGTCGGCGTTGTTTGCATCCCAGTATGTAACCTCAGGTTCAAAATCTTCTCCGATGTCGTCGTATCCAATGTATTGTTTATCACCATCAAGTTTTACAGATGCATCGTTACAAAAGCGATATATAGAATTGATATATGGGATTTCATATCCACAAGCCTTGCAAACGGGCAATGTAGTTTTTGATTTGCATTTAGGGCACAAATAATAATGTTCCATCTTTTCCTCCTGCTTATGAATCACT
The DNA here is from genome assembly GCA_045539595.1 of Eubacteriales bacterium. Classification (GTDB taxonomy): domain Bacteria; phylum Bacillota; class Clostridia; order Oscillospirales; family CAG-272; genus SIG701. The sequence goes on from JAZQFQ010000057.1 coordinate 25,509, forward strand.
TCATTTTTTACGATATCCATTTTTGTCCCAATAGTAATCGTTCAGAATATCGAGCGCATCACGGGGAAGACCCCCATCAACAACCGCAGCCTCTATGTGTGTCGTGATGTAGTCTGCATACGGTAAGAGTGCTTTTATAAAATGCCAATCCATTTCGCCATCAAGAATTTTTTGAAAGATGGCTTCCTTGGAAGCGTGGTTCAGCATGGGAATGAATTTTTCAAGAAGCTCGTCACTGATCTCTTCAAAGGTCGCATTTTCTATTAACTTCACAACAGTCTCGTCGTTCAAATACTCAGCAAGAATAATGATATCGGAAATATCGATACCTTGCTTTTCGAATTGCTGTGACAGCTTCGTTAAAACACTCGGCTTCAATAGTGGCGCAAGGTTTACTATGTCCGCGATGTTCTCAGCGATAACATCCGCATCTCCTTTTGCTACGTTTTTGAGGATAGATGATTCGCCCGTGGTAGGTTCACCGTAACCGATAAGCTTGTCTAACGTAACGCCAAACAGTTCTGCAATCATTACAAGAACAGAGATATCCGGAAAGCTCTCGCCGCGCTCATATTTGGAAATGGCCTGGCGCGAGAGATTGAGTTTGTCCGCAACTTCATTTTGTGTCATATCGGCGTTCTTACGGAGCGTCGAAAGTGCCTTGCCGAATTTTACTATATCAAACATTGTGTTGCTACCGTCCATACTTTTTATTGTCTGGTTTTCAAATAGGCTCTCCACTGGTTTTCCATTTTGGTGATTTCCTCGTTTTTCATTTTGGATGCGTATTCCCACTCCTTCGGAAAGTGGTATCTGACAAAATCAATTTTTTCAGTCTTCGCTTTGTTATTGGTGGGGAAAAGCAATTTTTCTCTGTGAATAGCCATAATTGTTCGCTTTGTAATTAGTACTTTTTCCTCGGTGGTTAATTGAGCATATTCTCTTACAATGATATTGCCTAATGCACTCTGCTTGCATATTTCCTCATACACATCGGGAATAATAATTTCCTTTTGCACAACGACGGGAACCTCAGAAATGTACACTCCTTTCATGTGTGTCGGACGTATGTTAGGATTGTCGCTTTCACATTCATAAATGCTGCCACTCGTTTTACGATAAAAATCATAGAGCATATTTTTGTAGTATTCGGTAAAAACAACACGGCCGTTTTCCTCCTCACTAAATGCTACCCACTTATATGCACGATTCCAAATATAGAACAGAGCAATATTGGAGTTGGGCGTAAAGCATATGGTCGATTTTGTAATGGCATTTTGAGGATTTGCGATCGGTGTTAAAGTACGTATATGCTGTATGTGCGTTCCGTGGTATACCGCCATGTCATTTCTCCGTTCACTTCGCAGTATTTACATAATATCACGAAACAAATAACTTGTCGAGCAACAATTGGTAGCGTAGTTCATCCGTTCTCCCCGACGCTTGCGTCTGGGGCAAGCATAGCGCGTGGACGTCCAGCACCAAATTGGCGCCGCCCTCCTCGCACAGTCCCTACGCTCACGCTGGGACAAAATCGGGCAGAAGCCCGGCGGCAATGCCGCTCCCACTTCAAAAAATTACGATACGAAAGGAGTGTTCCATTGGGCAGAACACAAACAGAAACGCTTACGCTTCGGCTGACTCCCGAAGAAAAATTCTCGCTCCAGGAGAAAATGCACAAGGCAGTCGCGCCGTCGATGCGGCAGTTCGTCCTTGATATGTGCATGGACGGGCAGATCATCGTCAACAGCGATCTGCGAGAACTCAACGCAGAGTTGCGATACCAGGGCAACAATCTGAATCAGCTCACTCGGCTTGCACACCAAGGACGGATCACGGCGGTGAATCTTACGGAACTGATTTCACTCTACAGAAAGATTCTTCTCGCGCTCGGAGGTGACAGTGATGGCTGTCGTTGAGTGCATTCCGGAGAAAAAGCAAACACCAAGTGCACAGAAAGGCGTGATCAACTACTGCATACAGCCTTCCAAAACCTATGACGATGACGAGCAGCTCGCGTATGTTTCGGGTTACAACTGCATCCCAGAGTTGGCAAATGAATCATTCCTCGCTACGCAAAAAGTATACGGAATCGAACCGGACGGCGTGCGGTTCTATCATTATGTACAGTCTTTCAGAATCGGTGAGGAGATCACGCCGCAGGAAGCGCATGAGATCGGCATAGAGTTTGCGAAAGGCTTCGGCAACCGCGAGGTGCTTGTCGCCACACATATTGACCGCGAGCATATTCATAATCACCTGGTTGTGTGTGCTTATGATCTCGAAAGCGGTATCAAGCTTCATAACAATAAATTTTTTCTCGGCGAGCTTCGTGATCGGAGTGATGAGATTTGCAAGGTGCACGGACTGTCGGTGCTGGAGAAATATGATCCAAAGAAGAAATCCTCACGTCCCGATCCGAGGGAATACCGTGCTGCGATCAACGGCAACAGCTGGAAGATACAGCTCTGCGTTGCTATCGACCACTGCATGAAAAAGTGCAAAAGCAAGTCGGAGTTCAAGTGTGAGATGAAGAAGCTCGGTTACGATATGGTGTGGACTCCCGAGAGAAAGTACATCACATATATTTTGCGCGGCGAGGACGGTAAGGAAAAACGTGTGCGCGACATCAAGCTTCACGAAGAAAAATACTTAAAGGAGCATATGGAAAATGAATTCAGAATCCGGGCAGAGTTATATGGACAAGCTCAAAGCGAAGAATATACCGCCGACGCTCCGAGCAGAGGAGCCGGCGGAAACGATTCCTATGGTGCAGATCAGCCAGAAAGAATGGGTGCGCCTGATGGAAGCAATGCAGCGTTTGACCGTGCTGTCAGCCGATTTGAAGGAGCAGAGAGCGAGTTTGAAGCAGGACGCAGACGAGTATACCCAAGAGATGATGAGGGCGGCACAAGAGCAGACACGGGCAGCGGAAACGGTGATCAAAGAGATTTCCACCGAAGCTATGAAACAGGTTGGGAGAGCGAGCGAGAAAGCCTCCGAAGTGATCGACCGCCGTATCATCCGGGACGAGGCGATATGGTGGCTCAGACTGGTGCTCACAGCACTGCCGACGATATTAGTCTTGCTGTTATGGGCATGCGTGGGCTTCACGACCTTGGGCAGATAATTGAAGATGACGAGGAATCTGAGGAGGAAAAGCGTGAGCGTGAGGCGAGAAACGCTGGCTCGGCGATTGGTGCAGTCGTTGGTATTGCGGCAGGGCTTGCGATTGGGATGGGCAATGACGACGAGGATTTCGATGAGGATAAATACGATGACGACTACGAAGATGAAGATGTGGACGAAGACTTTGATATTTCGATGTGAGAAAGAGTGTGTATATGACCTGGAAAGAATTTAAGAAACGCGCTATTGCCATACTGAACGATGACCGTTCGCTTTTCCTTGATGGCGAGGAACTGGAAGCTTGGAAGCAACAGCAGAAAGAAATCACAGAACGCAAAGCCGAGGCGGAACGTAAAGAAGCCGAGCTGATAGCGCATTGGTTTGAGCAGGATGCGTATGTCAACGGCAATTGGTTCAAACGGCTCATACTGCGGCTACAGTATATCCTCCGTGACAAGCATGGCGAAGGTAATCCGCCAACGATTCCCGATCACATTCGTATGGAGATTGCCCGCTGTCTGCTGCCGGATATCATTGCATTTTGCGAGTCGGAGGAAGGGAAGCGGGAGTTTGAGGAGTGGAAGAAACAAAATGATCACGAACATATATCAAAGAAAAAAACATAAAAATATATTAGCTGCTTTGAATTTTGAGGCGATTTCTAGTCAAAAATCAAAGCAAAACAGAATATAAATCTCTTTTCTCGAAGATTTATTTCTTGATTTTGTGAATTTATTTCAAAAACCATTGATTGATCGGAGGTTTTGTGGTATTATGTATGTAAATCAAAAAGGAGAAGTAGTTAGTATGTTATTGGAATTTTCTTGCTCAAACCACAAATCGATAAAAGAACCAGTGGTTTTTTCTGCAATTGCAGGTAAGGACGAGACTAACGAAGAATTGCTTTATAGATTTGGAAATTTACGAGTTTTAAAAAGCGCTGTCATATACGGCGCCAATGGATCCGGAAAAAGCAATTTAATTGATGCAATTAATTTTACAAAAAATCTTGTCATTAACAGTATCAATCATCAGCCCGGTGAATCTATTCGCCAAATTCCTCATAAATTGTTGAGCATCAAGGATGATAGCACATATTCTATTCAGTTTGTGACTAAAGGAATTAGATACGCCTTCGGTTTTACACTGAACAACATGCTTGTTACAGAGGAATATCTCTATTCATTCCCTAATGGTAGACAAGTGAAAATCTTTGAAAGAGAAAATGAAGAGATTTTTGCTGGTGATAAGTTTAGAGGAAAATTTGATGTTTGTAAAACAGTATTGAAACCTAATAGACTATTATTATCATGTGCTGCGAATTTTTCTGATGTGGAAGATGTTCAGAAAGTTTTTGCCTTCTTCAGAGATGATTTAGTTATATACCGTGGGTTGGGAATTGACGATTGGATGAACTATTCTTTGATTACAATGAATGAAAATCCTAAAGTTAAAAACGCGGTAATGTCTTTTTTGCAAGGACTTGGTACAGGAATTAAAGATATAAATATTGAGATAAAGAAAAAACAACTGCAAATTAATGAACTACCTCCATTTCTTGCTGATGAAGTAAAAGCACAAATCGTTAAGAATCTTGCCAATGAAATTAAGGCCAATGTAATTTATGATTCCTTTCAAGTTGATTTGATGCTTGAAGAATCCATGGGTGTAAAAAAACTTATAGAATTTATTTGTCCGTTTATCGATATTATTGTTAAAGGAAAAGTCTTGATTTGCGACGAACTTGAAGCTAACCTTCACGAAGCAATAGTATATGGTTTGGTCGATTTGTTTAGACAGTTGCGCACAAATGAATCAGCTCAGATGTTTTTCACCACACATGATACCAGTATACTTAATTTGGATTTGTTTAGAAGAGACCAAATTTGGTTTACAGAAATGAAACGTGGAGAACGGACAACAGATTTGTATTCACTTGCCGAAATCAAAAATGTAAGAAAAGATGAAAATATTGGCAAGGGATATATTTCTGGAAAATATGGCGCTATTCCCATGCTTAATGAAAGTTTAGCATCCCTTATTTCCAAAGCCCAGACAGAAGGAGAATAACATGGCAGGCAGAGATTTATCTTTAACACCAAGAGTCGAAGCCGTCCGTGACAAGCAACCTGTTGAAATTGTAGTTGAGTTCGATTTAGTCCAAATCAAACAAAGGTTTGATGACAACATTCAATCAATCGAGCAACAATTTGATGTAGCAGAAACATTGAAATCAGCGGGAAAAGAGGCGGAATGCAAAACAATTTGGAGATCTCAAATTGTTTTTTTGGAAAGTTCTCTTGATTTTTACGTTCATGAATTGAGCAAATATGGTATGCTATGTATTTTTTCAGGGAAGTGGCCAAAAACAGAGCGGTATAACAACTTTCAAATGCCGATGCGTTATGTTGAACAAGGATTAAAGTCACCCGAATCCAACAAATGGCTGTTAGAATATGTGAATCGAAAATTTACTCGTGACGTATATATGTCGTGGGAGGTTTTGGTCGACCAGTTAAATATGTTGGGGATACATTTAAAAGGCATTTTGAAAGTAATTTTTCCTAAGCCGACAACTCCGGACCCTACATATAGAGATGGTGAGAGAATTATCAAGGACTTATATGACAGACGTAACCAGATAGCACATCAGTCTGATAGGCAACATGCTAATGCACAGCAAAATGATATTTCTAAGGAATACGTTGAACAATGTATAAAAGATGTCAAGTCTATTATCAATGGAATACATGCCAAAGCCGTAGAAAAATCAGCGGAATGATTTTTGTAAAGCACGTGTTTACCAATGATTGATCAAGATGAAATGCAAATGCAACAAATCGCCGAGAGTAACCTTAATGGTCGCTCTCGGCGGCTTCGTTATAGACCAATTCACAATTTCATGCTATAATTTTATTAAAACAGCGAATCAACCATATTTTTCTGCAACTAATAGGGTGAAAACAGCCGATGATGGCAGAAAGGAGGAACCTCTATGATCGGATTTGACAAGGATTTTGAGAAGCAGTGTGGCGAATATTTGGAATATCTCTATCGTCTTGCTGAAAAGCAGTATAATGATTGTGCAGACATTGATACCTTGGTGCAAGACACTCTTACGGTTTTGATTATAAAAGTCAACAAGGGCGAAAATATAGAATATCCCAAGAGCTTTTTATCTGCAGTTCTCAAAAACAAGTATAACGCCTGGCTTCGTGAAAAATATAAGGCGGAGCTTATAGAATATTCCGATGGTGCTGTCAGCGAGACCTACAATGAATTCAATGAACAAGAAGAAGCGGAACGCAAGACCGAGGAATACGAATGGGTACGACGCGAGATTGGTCGCCTTATTCGCATTTATCGCGAGGTCACGGTACGCCACTACGTTCACGGACAAACGGTAGAACAGATTTCGAAAGAACTTGGCATTCCGCGCGGAACGGTATTATCCCGTCTTTCAACGGCGCGAGATCAGATCAAAGAGGGACTTGAAAATATGGAAAAGTATTCGCAGATCAGTTACGAACCGAAAACAGCATCCATTGGCATATGGGGCAATGGCGGGCTTAATGGCGAACCGTTCTCACTTATGCATTCGGATATTGAAGCCAACATTTTGAATTTGGCATACGAAAATCCCGTATCCGTACGCGGTATTGCCGATACGATGGGTATGCCCAGCGCATATATTGAACCCATCATTGATGTTTTAATTCGAGGTGAGCTGATGGGCAGAACAGCGGGAGGACTTGTCTACACCCGTTGCTTCTTGCAAAGATATGAGGATGCCTTTGGAGATATCCCCGCCCAAGAAAAGCTTGCCGATAAATATGCGTCTCAAGTATGGGAGATTGTTTGGAAACACATTGAACCGCTGACACAGCGTGATGACTTTGCAGAAATGTCCGATAAACAAAAAGCAACAATGCTTTTGTTTATTATGAATCAAATGCTGAATGATGTTTTGCACAAGAGCCGTCCTGATTCGGAGCATACTCCTAAACAGCCACCCGATCGTTCCAATGCGGGCAGATGGCTTGCAACACTAACCGTATATGAGCACAATCAAAAGAGAGATAATCCATACGATGGCTCAGGTCCGGTATACGTCGGATACAGTGCGAATGATGACGGCAAGTTTGATTGCCAAATGTTCGATTGTCAATCGCTTTTTGGAGATGCACATTGGGCATACAATCAGTTCAAGTACAGATGTTCCCTGCAGAGCATTCTGCGATTTTATGCATCCTTGCTGCCTTGTGACGTAAAGACCGATAACAAGCTTGTTTATGAGTTGATTCCAGAATTTGAAAAGCTTTGTATATTGAAGCGAGATGCAGACGGTGAGATCAAATTGGATATTCCGGCATTGTCGTTCTCTGAGGTAACAAAGCATTGGAATCCCGTTTGTGAAGCGATCAAGAAGGAGCTTTTCGATTTGCTTTCCGAAGATCTGCGCAAGCTTTGGGCAAAGACCAAGAATCGCGTTCCCAAGCACGTGGATGAAGCAGAATATTTCGTACATGCAGGTGCTATGGGAGCCTATGTAAAAGCACAGCTTCTCGCAATCGTGAACAAGGAGTTTTTGCCCTATCCCGTGGTCGTTGGCAAAACACCGCTGATCTACATTGCTTACCGAAAGAAGGATATGTAAATGGAATTTTGGTATGCACTTATAGGCATTGTTGCCGTTATTGCCTTATTTCCGTATATCCGTTGTTTTTTCAAGCGACTGAAATGCGTGTACAAGATCAAAAGGCTGTGCCGAAACAAGAACTATAAAATTCACGCAACACATCCGTTATGGTTTCTTGGAAGTAAGCACACAAAGAAATGCGACTTTTACATCGAAACCGCAAACGAGGTGTTTGCCGTCAAACTGTTTGGTATGCCAAGACGGTTGTCCATTCTGATTTTGAAAGAAAATGGTGAATACTTTATCCGTAGTTTTATAGCCTTGATCTCATACGGCGGCGCTATCCGCTTTCCAATCGACGGAAAGCCAAAGCCCATGCCTGCCTATAATTTCCGATACAAATACAGGGATGAATGGGAGATCAAGACACCGAGACGCGTTCTTTTGGTCAACCCCGTGTCGATGGAGTTCAAGCGTCAACCGCATCACGGTGGCGAGGTAACCGTAGGCGCGGGCGAGATCGTAAACGGTATGGAGATTGATTCCTTGCCCCGCCTTTTAGGAGATTTGGAGAGTGCTCTATGATTAATGCACCGCGATTGCTAAATAGCAGCAATAAAGTTTTGTTGCCCAATACACTTTTTTCGGATTTACAAATTGATAAGATCTTGAGCTCTCAATCGATTGCTGTATTGCAGCATTCCTGTGAGTCAAGCGAGATTATGCGCCGTAACGAGTTATTCCTTCTGCTTGATAAGAGCGAGAATGTGGCACACGTGGAAGATACACTGTCTGTTCTGTGTGCAACCGAAAGAGCTTTATATTTGTTGAAGGACGCAAAGATTCCGCTTGATATATATTACCGTCAAGCGGAATTGTTTGAATCCTATCTCGCCTCGTGTGAAGCATTGGCTTCAATGTATAATATCGGAGAGTTGTTCGCTGATGTGGCAAATCATTATTCATCCGAAGAATCCCAAAAACTGCGTTCCGAAATGGAAAAATCGGCACATAAGATCAGAAGCCTGCTTCGCGAAATGAGTGCAGGTCTTTTGTCCTTTGCAGACAAGAATTGGCTCACGCCCGATTATGACGCCGTAAGTGAAATTGACAACATTTCCGAGTGTGCCGAACATCTTGGATTTACCGTTCCGAAACAGAAACCGCAGAATACAAAAATCAATCTTTCTTTGTCGGATGCAGTTTGCCATCTTTATTCGGACAAGGTTGCACAGATCGAAGTTGAAATTGCCAAATATGCCGACGTTAATTTTTATGAACCGACTGCATATATCTCCGAAATTAAATTCTTTTTGGAGATACACGGGTTGATACAGCGTGTAACCAAACTCGGTGTTCCGCACTTTATTGCAAAGATTTCTCAAACACCTCAATACATAGCAAAAGAACTTTACGATGTTTCTCTTTTAGCAAAAAACTGTGAAACCATCATTCCAAACGATGCAGATTTCACTGAAAATGAGCCTTTCTGTTTTTTGCTTGGTGCAAACGGCGGCGGTAAAACGACTTATCTCCGCGCACTCGGAATCAATCTGATCTTCTTTCTTGCTGGCTGTCCCGTATTTGCAAAGGAAGCTGAAATATATCCGTTCGATACTGTCCTTTCGCATTTTCCGAGGGATGAGCGTTTTGACAATACCGGCAGACTTGATGAGGAACGAAAACGCACCGAGGAAATGTTGAACACTGCGCAGAATAAGGTAGCGGTTCTGTTCTTTAACGAAACCTTCAGCGGCACCGATGACAAGCGTGGATTTGATTTGCTTACTGACACCGTTGCCAAAATCGCGGAAAGCAAGTATTTTGGTCTGTACGTTACACACTTTCACGAGGTGATGTCGCTTGATTATCCGGTCCTCTCGGCAGAGGTAGATTTGTCGGATGCTAACAAGCGTACCTTCCGTATTGTGAGGTCTAAAGGAAGTGCGTCATCGTATGCATCAGATATACTCAAAAAGTAT
>JAZQFQ010000058.1:0-128890 GCA_045539595.1 Eubacteriales bacterium
CCGAACTTGTTGTCAAGGATTTCCTTGGTGTTAAAGTAGTACACCCGCTGATCCTTGCCCGTGTCACCGCCGTAAGTAAATCGCTTGCCGATTGCCTTGAAGGTTTCGAGGATGCTCTCACCGAGAGAACCGGCAAAAATGGACGGTTCGGTGGAGTTGTTCCATGTAAACTGTCCCGGCTCGGCGCAAAGCTCCACGACCTTGCCCTGCTCTACGATGATCATGCACTGTCCGTCGGCTACAGCGATGCCGGAGCCGTTGGAGATGATATTGTCTTCCGCTTTGGTGTTGGAAGAACGTCCGCTCACGCGCTTCTGTCCCTTGACAATCAGAATATCGTTTGCAATGGAGTCACAGTAGAAATATTCCTTCCACTGATCGGCGAGTACGCCGCCGGCAGCGCCGGTGATTGCTTTGATAAGTCCCATGATTATTCTCCTTTATGTAGTTTGTTTATTTAATGAATGGTCAGTCTGCCGCTGACACTGCGATCGAGATTCTGATGCTCTGAGAGGTATTCCTCCAGGATCTCCTGACTGTTCGTGGCAACCATGCGCGGTTTTCCGTTTTTTGAAATCTCTTCTATCGGTACCGAAAACATCGCTTCAAAGTTTTTGTAGTGATAGGACTGAATTCCGACTGTGTAAACATGATCGTCCTCGATCGGCATCTGACGGAAATCAAATTTGCTGAAGGTATGCGTACTTCTGTCATATACCACCTCAAGACCTTCGGAGAACTGGTAGAATTCCGTATGTCCGCCCTCCAGTGCCTCGTCCCGCAGCATATACAGGATCATCCGCCGGAGCTGAGCTCCGGTGATATTGCACATATATATCGGATCGCTGTACGGGAAACACTCGGCAAGATCGGAAAGAAGAACGATGGGGCCAAGCTCGGTGGTCCGGATACTGCCGGAGCCGAGAAGCATCATGTCCAAACGCAGACTGTCGCGCAGGATATCGGCGAACAAATTGCCCAGCTCCGTCTCCTGATACCGGGACGGATGGGTGAGCTGCCGCTTGAAGCGGGTGATCATACGCTGGTATTTGGCATCGGTCTGCGTCTTGTAGTAAGAAATGATTCCTTCCAGCGCGGCATCCTTCGGACAATGTGCAGCATCAATCGGAACACACTGCCAGCGGTAATCACTTGCGCAGTTGTTGTCTGTGTCCACAGTAATATCAAATCTTCCGATCTGATCGGTTCCGGTTCCGGCTTGTACGATTACAATATCATTAACGATCACGGGTTCTTTCAGGAAGGTATGCGAGTGACCGCCGATGATGAGATCCACACCCCATGCGGGATCCAGCAGTTCTGCTAATTTTTTGTCCTCCTCAAATCCGATATGGGTCAGAAGCACGGTAAGATCAATGTCCACGGCGTGATACGCATTGCATATCCTGCCCACTTCCTGACTTGCTTCGTGAACATCAACAAATGAGCCGATCACGCCCTCGTTTCTCGTCTGATTGATGATATCCTCGGTCAGAATGCCGATGAACAGAATCTTCATTCCGTCCCTTTCGACGATATGGTAGGGCTTGAACAGTCTGGCATTATTGGTCTTGATATGCAGATTGGCATTGATGATCGGGAATTTCGCGCACTTTTCCAAAAACAGCAGATGTGCAATGCCGTAATCCGTTTCATGATTGCCGATGGCAACCACATCCGGGGATAGCATATTCATGATTTCAATGGTAGAAACGCCGCGGAATTCGGAATCGATCACCGAACCTCGAAACATATCTCCGGCAATGCAGTAAATCGTATTCGGTTCATCCCTGCGTGTCTGATTCACATATCCCGACAAACGGGAAACCCCGCCAATCAGTCGGTCATCCACGTTTTCTGCCAGAAAATCTCCATGGAGATCATTGGAATGAAGTATTGTCAGCTTTTTCTTGTTGTCTGCCATTCGGCATCCCCCTTTCATTTATTTCGATTCATTTTCGCGCTCGGCTTCACGCTGCAGAAATACTTTCACTTCGGGATTGCTCATGATCTGCTCATGATACCGAGCCGGGAACATATCAGCAAACTCCTCAAGTGTGCATCCGGGGTGATACTCCTCCGGCATCGGTCGATCCAGCGATGCACCTCCGCTCGAGCCTGCCGAGATGCCTGTGGTGAAAATATCGATGAGTATATCCGTCGTGCCGTCTTCATGGAATCGCAGAATAAGCTTTGTACTCTCGTCATGCTCCTCATCTCGGTACCATCCGAGCTCGATATTCTCCGGCCAAAACCGCAGTCCGTACTCCTGTGCGAAGGTGTCGCCGTATGAGCCGTATGCCGCATGGACGATCACATCGTTCGTGTGAAGGAGCGTTTTCAGCGCATCGGTCATGTCAATGCATCTCAGAGATTTCGGTAGATTCAGTTTTTTCATGTTCGGAAACTGCTCGAGCACGCCTACGTACATCTCCGTGATATCCTCACAAACCGTCACTGTAGTGAAAACTTCCTTCCAGTTCTCGACAGGATTCCATATCTCGGTATCTTCACGCCGGATGCCGCCCTTACCGCGAAACTCAAGTTCTCCCATACCGCGGTCGATGAAAACCAGTTCTCCGTGATTTTTGGAATAATACATAGAATAATCCTCTTTATTTCAGCACAGGCATACCGTCGCTTCCCACGCAGTAAGCCGTAGTTCCCTGCTGTGTTTCAAAATTCTCCAGCATCATGTAGTTCGGATCGGTAAGCGCCCATGTGCAATCAACCGGAACATAGCCGGGAGCGATGTGCATATCTCCGACTTTCTTGAATCCTCCGCCTGTTATGTCAATCACGCGAAGCTTCATGTCATTCGATGCAAGCTCGCTTCCTTCCGCGAAGACGTACAGATAGTGCCTGCCCTCAGCGGTTTTGATGTAATACGGGTGATATCCGCCGGTACGGTGAGCAGTATCAGCGGAGAATTCCGAGTGGTAATACTGCGCGTCCGTATCGGAGTAAACAGCAAAAGCTTCATAAAACAGACCTCTTTCGTCGAGAACGGGAGTCACATTGAGCTCTTCCAAATCACCGTCGCCGTCAAGATCGGCACAGAACGGATGGTTAAGAGGAAGTTCGATGATGTAGGATTCGGGGACAGCCGTGTATTTTTCGTTGAACAGCTCCGGGTACTGGGAAAAGGACACCGTTGCCGCCAGATGTCCGTTCCGGCCGATCTCGGCTACATCGCCATTTCTGAAATAGAAGGTCACGCCGCTGTAATCGAGCGTCCAGCGGATACCGTCCACGGGCGTATCGCGGAAATAATCTTCCACAGCGGTGTCGGAGGTAAAACCGCCCGTCCATGTGTGGGAGGTCAGTTCCTTCTTTACGATCGCGGGAATTTTGCTCATATCTTTGATTACATCGGTGATTGCCAGCTGCTTTCCGGTTTCGGTATCGTAGGTTGTTCCGTTCAGATACCGGTCATTGATATTGCCGTACACCAGGAAAGAATCTGACAGTACACTAACTGCCACGCTGTCGGCACGGCGTATCTGTACATCAAGGGTGGATTCTTTGGTTACAAAGCTGTCCACACCCAGAAGATTCAGTTCTTCTTTTGCCGTGGCAAGAAGATTGTCAAACTCGTCCTCCATGGAGCGTACCGTCATATTCTTTGTCTGCTCCAGAGTATCTGACAGAGCGGAGTACTTCTGTGTACTATCTTCACTCAGAGTAACAGCGGAATATTCGCTCACAACCAGCAGGATTTCGTCGTCCCATTCAGACTGTTGACTGATATATTTAACCAGTGTAATATGCTCTGCGGCAGATTGTTCAGTGGATGGCATAATCGTATCGTTTCCTTCATATTTTGTTTCTGTTTTGTCTGCTATATTTTCAAAAGGTTCTGTTTCATCGGGAATGTGTTCTGCATTGCATGCGGCAAGTTGACACATGATAAGCAACACTCCAACAAACAGAACTGCTATTCGTTTCATAAGTCTCTCCTTTGGAATGTGTGGGGCGAGGGAACTCCCGCTCCATCGCCCCGCCTGTTGCCTTAATCCATTATTTTGCCATAGTTGCCAGTGCAGCATCCGCTTTGGCAATCCACTCAGTTCTGTCACCGTACTGTGCTGCATTCAGTGCATCTGCGGTGGCTTCCGCCTGGGTTTCATCCAGAGTGCCGTCCTTGACCGCCTTGACCGCGCCGGCAAGTGCTTTTGCAGCGTTCATCTGCTGCTTGAATGTATTGCCGATGTTGCGAAGAGTCTTCTGGATACCGAAAAGGGTGTTGAAATACTTTTCCATGTCTTCATACTCACGGGCACGGACTTCCAGACGTACTTCATACAGTCCGGGCGTGTTGTGGAACATAAGAACACAGTAGTGCTTGGTTTCTTCCTTGCCTTCGGAGTTCTTTACCGTTTCGGAATCATAATCGTATCCGTACAGATCGGCAAGACGGTAAACGCAGGCGATGGTGGATTTGCCGAAGATAAATATCTTATAGCGGTTTTCGGTGAGAGCAATGAGACCTGTAGAGGGAGATACATACAGCTCACCGTTTTTTCCAAACCGCTTCAGCTTTTCTTCCTTGACCTTGGTTTTGGTCAGCGGCACGAAAATCTGATTCCACGCTTTGGTGCCGAATTCCACCTGTTCGATATGGGAATTTACTGAATCAAGCGTTGCCTCAACCTTGTTGAAGAGCTTCATACATTTCTTCACGCAAACCTTGCGGCAGATGAAATTGCCGTCTGCCAGTTTTTGTTCGGAGATCAGACCGACTTCTGCTCCGCAGATTGCACAGTTATGCTTTGCCATGATGTTACCTCCTTGTCAGTTCGTTTGTGTTAGACTTGTTAATATGGTTTGTACGTCCGCATCCGCGAGCGAAATCTCATATTCGCCGTTTTTTGTGAGGATCATCACCTGAAAGACACAGCCGTCATGCTTTGCTTCCAGCATCGTATAGGGATAGCCGAGACTGGTGCAGGTGTAGCCGTTCCACGTGTACGCGCCAAGGGTGAACGGCTCCATATCGACAATATTATCGTAGAAAAACTTGGGTGAAAGATAATAATCCTGCTTCCCGAAAAAGCATATGGTAATACCGGCGTGGGTGAAAATGTCCGTTTCCAGCTTCGCTCCCTTGAAGATATGTACCTTCTTCTGCGTTGTCCTGCATTCGCTGTCAATGCCGCAGAATGCCATCCAGCCGTCCGGCACATCGATTCGGAAGTATCCGCTGTCGAAAAGTTGAGCGTTCATACCGCTTATGCCCACTTATCTTCGGACTTCGGAAGCTTGATATCTGCAAGACACTGGATATCATTTAAGAACCACTCGCCGGTGGAGGGCTTTTTACGCAGCTTGATGGGACGGGGATTGTCCGCACCGCCGCTGGTCACATACATTGTCGCCCAGTTTTCCTCATCGAAGGAGTACGGATTCTCGCTGACAGATACGGTGTACGGTGTGGTCGGTGTGTAATTGTTGTCTGCTGTCGCACCGCCGAGGAAGGATCTTGCTTTATAGCCCTTGCCGGACAAGCGATCCTTTAGGAAACTCTGCTCCTTACCATTGAACTCTTCCGGTCCTTTCAGAAAGCCGAGCATGGCAATCGCCGCATCCGGATCTGCTTCATAGCGGTTCAGCGCAAGGATTACCAGCGCAGTTGTTTTGAATGCGGTGTCCATCTTCGCCTCGGGAAGTGCTTTCAGCTCATCAACATTGGTGGGAAGTGCGGTAAACGTAAATTTTTCAGTATGATTTCTGCCTTTGCCGATGTTCTGTACGGCGGTGTTTACCGCATTGTTTACCACTTTTCTCGACTCTCTCTTCAGCGCGGAAAGTGCCGCATTTTTTAGTGTATCAAAAAAACTCATGATTTTTCCTCCTGCTTATTCTGCTTTTACATATCGGGTGGTCATAAAGGTAAGATACCCATCATCATCGGAGAGTTTCACCCAGCCGTCCTCACTCATGCCCTCGCCGACCTCCAGCCACAACGCGCCATCCCGTTCTTCGCATGTCTTCGGATCGTCGGTCATCATGCCGTCGTACAACTTGATGACGCCAGCCTTAACTGCCTGATCGACTTCTTCTTTGGAAACCCCTTCGGGCAGAGGCATCAGCATATACAGCTTGCCGTCTTCGCTCACGGCGATCTGCCCGCCAATCATCTGCCGTCTCTCCTTCATCTCGTCCGCGACTGCTTCTTCGTCCGATTCATCGACATACGGCATCGGTGCCTTCAGATATTCCTCAGCACTGAGGTACACCATTTCGTCCGAATCGTTCACCATCCCAATGGAATGAAATACCCATTTGCCTGTATAGCGCATAATATATGCCTCCTATGTAAAAAATTGAAGATTACTTCTTCTCAAAATCCTTCTCACATATCTACGGAGAAGGACTTTGAGAAGAAGGGGAGACGAGGCTCCCCTCTTTCGGAATAAATCGGATTACTCTACGATGTTCTTCATGAATTTGTGCAGATAAGCTGCCAGTTCTGCGCGGGATGCCTTGGCAGTCATGTCGCTGACATCAACGCCCAAACCATCAAGCAGACCGTTGTTTTCAGCCCAGATTACGTTGTCCTCCGCCCATTCGCTGCACTTGTACTGTGCAAGCATCGGAAGTGCCGTGCCATCCGTCCAGCCCTTGTATGCAGCATAACGGTTGAGGATCGCAGCAATCTGCTCACGGGTGATCTGATCGGTAGGACCGAACTTGCCGTCACCGTAGCCGTTTACGATACCGTTGGCAGATGCCCAGTCGATGGCATCGGAGTACCACAGACCATCTGCAACATCATCGAAGTCCACTGAGCTGTCAACCACGGGACAGCCTTCCAGTCTCCACAGAACCGTAACGAGCATTGCACGGTCGGTGGTGATTTCGGGAGAGAACTTACCGTTGCCGGTGCCTTCCATCAGGCCCATAGCGGTGACGTAGAGAACATCGTCATAGAACCAATCGCCGGCCTTAACGTCGGTGTAGGGATTGATCTGCTCAAACAGAGCATGAATGGTGTGCTTCTTTGTTACGTTCTTGAAGGTGTATTCACTGACTGCGCCTACATCCTTGCCATCCACGAAAACGGCTTTGATAGCATAACCGGCATCGGGAGTGATGGTGTAGGTGATATTCCCCGAATACTGAACCTTGGTCACGCCTGCGGGATCAATCTCGCCGCCCTCGGATGCAGTTGCGGTGATGTCAAACTTCTGGCTGTAGAGCATAATCAGTGCCCAATACCAATCGTCCATGAAACTGTTGTCTTCTTCCCAAACGGCAACGAGAGTAATGTTTCCGTTTACTGCAGCGTTGAAATTATACGCGGAACCATCGAGATTCCAGCCCTTGAAGATATAACCGTTCTTGACAGGATCGGCAGGTTTTGCGGCTTTCTGACCGGCTGCAATGGTCTGTGCTGCTACAGCAGAGCCTCCATTGGAATCAAAGGTTACTGTATAGTAAGTAACGGGAATATTCTCCCAAACAGCCTTCACGGTGGTGTTGGCGGTTACGGTGATCTTGGCACCGACTGCCTTCTCAACACCGTTCACGCTCCAAGCCTTGAACTGCTCGCCGGTGGGTGCAGTAAAGCCGTTCGAGGGAAGCGTGTACTCCGCGCCGGATTCAACGGTTGTGGCAGTCATCGTGCCTGTGCCGCCGTTCGCGTCAAAGGATACGGTGTAGGTGGTAACGGGAATATCTTCCCAAACTGCGGTTACGGTAGTGTTAGCAGAAACGGTGATCTTTTCGCCAACTGCCTTTTCGCTGCCGCCAACACTCCAAGACTTGAACTGCTTTCCGGCAGGAGCGGTGAAGCCGTTTGCAGGA
Source organism: Eubacteriales bacterium (assembly GCA_045539595.1). Classification (GTDB taxonomy): domain Bacteria; phylum Bacillota; class Clostridia; order Oscillospirales; family CAG-272; genus SIG701. The sequence goes on from JAZQFQ010000058.1 coordinate 7,810, forward strand.
AGCGTGTACTCTGCGCCGGATTCAACGGTTACGTCAGCCATTGTACCCGTACCGCCGTTTGCTACAAAGGATACGGTGTAGATCAAGGGCGCGGATGCACCAGTCGGATTGATGAGTGCCATTGCCATAGAACAATCGGGTGCAATCGCTCCGCAGGATGCTGTCGGATTTGCAGCATCGGGAGCCGAAAGTGCTGTGCCGCCATAAAGTAATTTTGTATCCGCTGTAAAGCTGTATCCGGTTTTAGGCTTGATCGTTATCTGAAGCAGATAGATTTCTCTGTCACGGAAAGGCGTATCGTGTACGGAAGTACCGTCAGCGTATGTGTCGCTGGTACGTCCTGTCGAAACATCGTATCTTACCCAGAAGGTGTTTTCTTCATCTACTTCGGCACCAACCTTATCTACACTTGCACTGTTGATAGGTGTTTCACCCGCAACAGGAGATGTGATGCCATTGATCTCGATAGATGTGATTACATTCTCAACACCGCATACGCACGCTCCGGCAGTAAAATCATGTGCTGCATATCCGTCTTTTCCGCTATTGTCGGTTACGGTACAGCCATTTGCAGAGCACTCGTGCCAATGGTGAGTTTCGTTCACAAACCAATCCGCAGACCAGCTATGCTTATGTGCGCCACAGGTGCAAAGACCATTTACAAAGATATGTTCCGCATAATCGGGAAGTCTGCTCACATCTGCTCCCGCATCGCATCCCGAAGCGGTACACTTATGCCAGTGATGAGTATCGTTGAAATTCCAGTCGCCGGGCACGTGTACGTGGGCAATGTCATTCATGTTGATATAGATGACTGCCTGAGTACTATCGGAGGGGTTAACCATTGCAAAGGACTTGGAAAGATCAGTCATATCAGGTGCAGGCAGAAGCTCGCTTGCAAAGTAAAACTTGCTGTCCGCAGTAAATTCATATCCAGCCGCAGCATTCAAGTAGAGCTGGAACATATACGTCTCGCCCTCGCGGAATACCACGCTGTCTACTGCGGTGTCGTCATCATATACGGGACTGAAACTCGGAGAAACAAATCTTCCCCAATAACTGCCCTCGTCATCGACCGTCACGCCGGTACCGGTCACGGTAATGCTGTTATCCGGCATTTCGCCGACAACGGGCTTGGCGAGGCCACTGATGTTTACAGAAGCGATCGGTGTGGTAGCAATAGCCCCGATCGCCGGCAGATCGAATGTCAGCCAATAGCTGTTTTCGATAGTGCCGGGTCTGAATCTTGTTGCCGTACAGTTGCCGTAGGGTGTTACGAGCGTTATGTTTTCTTTTTTAAGTTCCGTATAATCATATCCATCAACAGGGTAAAATTTGATCACAAACGGATACTGATCCCCGATATTCAATTCAGTATCGGGGTCGATTGAACTGAAATCCCCGTCATCATCACCGAAGCCGTGGTCAGGATCATAGTAACAGTACAGTCTTCCGTAGGGCGGATAAGTCGGGACATCGAGATGCGGAAGGTCCATACATTCCGGTGCTGTCAGCGATACGTCCCAGGCAATTTTTCCCGCTTCGTAGCCATTGAGTATGATCTCAAGGGACTCGACTGCGGTGGTGCCAAGCTGCGGGAGACGGAAGGAGACGGAGGTTCTGGTCACAGCCGTAACCACAGCATCCTCAAATCCGGCCAGCTTGAACTTATCTTTTTTCAGATAGCTGCCGTCCCAGAAGCTGTCAGGAAAGCTGTAGCCTTCGTCCAACACATAGTCGATCTGTAGGCAGTAATCCTGATGCTTCTCAAATTTCGCGCGTGGATCGGTCACTTTCTTGTCCGCATCCACATAGTCCTCGTAGATCATATACGCATTGTCAATGCCGTAGCCGCTACTCCGCAAAGAAACATTCGGTGTGCTGATGCCGACCGTCACCGCAGGGATCGTCTGGTCGATCGCGTAGCCGTCCAGCGTAAATGTCACAGCTTCGGCGGTCAGCGGCGTGCCGGGAACGTCAGGTAGCTTGAACACTGCGACAAGGGCGCCGTCCAGGCTGACAATATTCCATGCGGTTATGTTGCCAAGATCTCCGGAAAGCGAAAATCCATCGGGATGGAAGAGTACGTGACGATCATCGGGTATGTCGAATTTCACATACAAGCGGTAACCTCCCTTGGTGGAAAGCGAATCCGTTCCTTGTAGCATATCACCGGAGACTATCCAGTATCCGTGGCCGTATCCGCCGGTTGCCAGAGAAATCGGCTGCGGAGCGCCTTCGTTGAAGGTGCCAGTGACTTCCCCAAGCGAAACAGACAGAGAGCCCGCCAGCATTCCATGCTTATACTCGACTCCGTGATTCAGCTTCAACTCAAAGACAGCTTTAGAGATGTGTTCATACTCTATGGGTTTCCAAATGGTAATAATTTCGAGGTCTTCAGTAACGCTGATCTCGTCATTGGGGGCAAAATATTGCCAACGTCCCTCTATAAACACTCCCCATTCATCAAACGTACTGCCGCTGGGAATCTCGAAAATGCTTTCGATTTGTGGCAGCGCGTACATGCCTTCGCTGACGATTATTTCTACCGTCGGGCTCGGATCATAGGCTCGATTAACAAATGTGATCTTGTGGGTACCCGTCGGATCAGCCCACTTGGCGTACAGGGTGATGTCTGCATTGACATCCATCGTGCTGCCTGCTGCGTACCATTTGCCACTTGGACTGCCAACCGTCCATCCGTTGAACACCATTCCTTCAGGAGCAGTAAAGCCGCAATCAGGAAGCAAATAATCGGGGTAGACATTGGTAACCGTCTCCATTGTACCCGTGCCGCCGTTTGCGTCGAAGGATACATTGTAACCGAGTTTGTCGAACGCCACCGAGCAGACAAGTCCGGTATCCAGGTCGTCATGCGTGAAGGTGACGCCATCGGCGCTTCCGTTGACGGTAACGGTTATATCTTCCAGGTCGGCAAAGGAATAGCCTTCCTTGGGATTGATGTAAATGCGTACCGTGTACGGCTCACCGGGCTCTACTCTGTGGTATACATCACAGAGCATATTTCCATACTCGCTCCAGTCCTTGAGCCACTTAACAGATGTGACCTCATAATTCGCTGAAGCGGGCACGTCAAGCGTAAAATCAAGCGTATCCCCAATCGCTGGCGCGTCAAAGGTCAGTTCCACTTGGGTGATCTCGCCTTCCGCCGCCCATACAGTTGTCGGCAGCATTCCTGCCAGCATCACAACGGTGAGGAGAAGACTGAAAATTCTATTTAGTATTTTTTGCATGATCGTTTATCTCTCTTTCAAGTTATTTCTTATTCACACAACGTTAAGCTGCGTTTTTGATCCGCAGTTCGGGCAATAGTGCGAATCGGCGGCAAGCACCGTATCGCATTCGGGACAGCATCTGTGCTGCTTTCGGTAGTGATCGTATAATGTTTTCCGCGTCAGAAACGCGCCGCAGCTGCGGCAGAAGAATGAACCTTTTTTTGCGATCTGCCCGCACTTTGGACAGACCTTGGTTTTCTTCATCACGTTCGGGCCGAAGCCGAACTGCTCCAAATTCCGAAAGTGGATCTCCTTTGTCATTTTTCGCTCTCCTCTCCCTCGTACACGAGTTTATGCCCGCAGGCGGGACATTTTCCGGCTGGCTTTTCTATTTTGATGCCGCAGTTTTTACAGAAGTTCGGTTCTGCCTCATAGGGCGCACATTCTACGCACTCCCACACATCGGCATTGTAAACGGCATCGATGACCCATCTTCCGCATTTGTGGCAAAAATTAAAATGCTTTCTTCCGACCGTTTCCCATGCGATCTGTAATCCTTCCTCGGGCGTTTTCGCACGGATCGGCTCGGTTGTGCAAGCAAGTGCACCGGACATCTCACAGTAAAATCTGTATCGGTTCCCGCCGGCATCGGATATCATTTTGTAGGCGGCGGTTTTCTGAGCACCCATCTGATTTGTCCCCCTTTCAGACTGACAAAGTATAAGCCTTACGTTTTCTTAACAAAAACAAAACCCCTCTTGATTGAATCAAGTTTCCGTGATATAATAGTCATAGAAAAGCGGGGCGAACTCTGTGCATCGTTGGCGCGCTCACAGAGTACTTTATGCATTTGCATAACGGGATACCCCTTTCGCAATTTGATGGTCTGCGGCAAGACCTATACCCCCTTCGGTGTACTTGCAATTATAATTATACGGATTTTCACGCTTTTGTCCCTACCCGATTTGACCAAAACGGGTAGGGAAACTGAAAAAACTCAAAAAAGGGTGGGAATTCGGGTAGGAAACCCATACTGGAAGGTGGCAATATGAAAAGAACACTTGCATTTCTCCTTAGTCTTACACTCCTTATGGCAATATTTACCGGATGTGCGCATGAACATATGCCAAGCCCCTCCGATCCGGTCACGCTGACCATGTGGCACGTGTACGGAAGCCAGACGATATCTCCGCTGAATACTGTCATTGATGAATTCAATCGTTCCCTCGGCAGAGAGCACGGCATCACGGTCAACGTGGTATCGGTCACCAGTTCCTCTGCCATTGACAAGGCACTTTCTGCGTCCGCAAGCGGTGAGCCCGGTGCTGAAGCGATGCCGGATATGTTCACAGCCTATCCGAGAGTAGCTGAGATCGTCGGGCAGGATAATCTTCTCCCGTGGGATGAGTATCTCACCGAGGACGAGTTGTCCGCTTTCCATGCTGATTTTCTCTCTGAGGGGTATTTTGGCGAGCATCTGCTTATGCTTCCCATGGCAAAATCAACAGAAGCATTTTATCTGAACAAAACGTTATTCGAACGCTTCAGTGCCGATACCGGGATCACAACGGACAATCTTTCGACCTATGACAGCATCTTTTCAGCGGCTCGCGCCTATTATGACTGGTCGGACGGTCAGAACTTTTTGCAGATCAACGATTATTATCACTATGCCTATGTTGGTATGAAAGCACACGGCAGTGAATTCATCCGGAACGGCAGACTGCGCCTGGACGACGAGGCATTCCGCGCCATATGGCTGCCGCTGGCAAAAACGGCTATCTACGGCGGCATCTGCCTTGACGAGGGCTATGCCGCCGCACGCTGGAAAACTGCGGAGATCATCGCAAACACAGGCTCAACGGCCGACGTACTGTATCAGCCCGACGAGGTCATCTATCCCGACAACACGACAGAACCCATTGAAGTGGTGGCTCTGCCGTATCCGACCTTTACCGGAAACACCTCCGGTGCCATCTATCGCGGCGGCGGACTTTTTGCGGTGAAAAGTGAGGATGAGCGCAAAAATCAAGCGGCGGTTATCTTTGCAAAATGGCTTACCGAAAAGGAACACAATCTGGAATTTGTCACGAACGCCGGATATCTGCCGGTACGGGATGATGCAATGGACGCACTGTTTGCCGATTTCTCTCTCGTTGAGAAAGAAAACTTCCGCAGTGTATATCGTGCAGTCGATACAATGCTCGATTCCTATACCCTCTACGCACTTCCTCTCTACGACGGTGCATCGGAGATTCAGTCAGATTTTGAAACGAACGTGAAGTCGGTTCTGAAAGCGGCGCATCATCAATACATCAAAAGGATCAATGAGGGAGAGAATCCGAATACGGTTTTGGATGAACTTGTCGAAAGTTCTCTTACTGAGCTGAAAAGCCTGTCCGGCAAATAAGGGGGCGTTCGATTGAAGACTTTATTGAAATTCGATCTGCCAAATCTCCTGCGCCAGATCAAAACGGAGGGGATCTCCATCCGCAGGCGGTTTGTTGCGTATATCATCTCCGCCATCGCTCTGGTTTTGTCGCTGATCCTACTACTTCTGAACCTGTTTGGGATCATGAATCCTGCAGGTACGCAGATTATGCATACGCTGGATACACAGCTTTCCACGTATGCGGACAACCTCAAACGAGATTACGACAAAGCGGCGGCACACGCTATTTCCTTCGCCGATCAACTGGAGGCTGGACTGCAGAATTTTCTGACCGAACAAAATCTGTCGTTTGATCATCTGAAAAACAATGCAGAGGCACTTTCGGCTTTGCAGGGGGCACTTTATGACACAGTTTATCTGAATATGCAGCTTGCTCCCTCAAGCGGCGCATTTTATATTTTGGATACCACGGTCAACAGCCGTTCCGAGGAGCCGCTTTTCAATGGTATTTATCTGAAATACATCAATCTCTACTCTGAAAGTACTGTCAATAATGACATTGCACTCTATCGCGGTTCCTTTTCCACCGCCAAGGGAGGTAATCTGACCTTCCACAGCGGATGGAGCAACGAAATGCGTACCGACTTTTTCGATGCCTGTGACACCGCTTTCGGGGACGGCACGCACTATATTCTCAGCCCTGCCGTAGAGCTGCCCGACACGTGGGAGCGTGCGCGGTACGTCTACGTGCCGATCCACGATCAAAAGGACAATATCATCGGCGTCTGCGGCTTTGAGATCAACGATATGTATTTCCAACTGTCGAAAAAGATCAGCGATGACAGCCTCGGAGCACTGGTCGGTGCTTTGCTCGACAAAAAGCATGGTGTGTATACCGGTCAGTTCAATTCGGGCAGCTACAATACGCTCGTCTCCGGTGAGGTTAAGATTACCGAAAAAGGCGGAATCACGGCTTTCCATTTCGGCACGGAACGGTACATCGGCAAAACAAAAGACATAACACTTGGAGACAATACCTTTACCGTCGCGCTCATGATCTCCGAAGCGCAATTTTACGCTATCGTTCAGCGAGGACAGATGAAAACGGTCGGTATCATTTTCGCAGTCGTGCTCGTTATGTTCACCTACTGCCTGTTCATGTCGAAAAAATACGTGGCACCGATCCTTCGCAAGATCGATCAGATCAAGTACAGCGAAAATGATGGTGAACAGCTGAAGATTCGAGAATTCGACGATCTTTTTGCCTATATCGAGGAAAAAGCTACCATCCATGAAGAACAACTAAAAAATCTGGAGGCAGCCAAGATTGCCGCCGAGGAGGAAGCCGCCCGTGCCAGGGGCGCTTACGAAAAGGCACTGGAGGAATATGAGCTTGCCAAAAGCGAGATCCTCCATCTTTCAGAAGAGAGTAAAAATGAGATCGTGCTGGAGGATTACGAATATTTCCTCTGCAATCTCAAAACCCTGACACCGCAGGAGATGCGTATTTACGAGTTGTATGTCGCGGGAAAGAGCACGGCAGAGATTGCCGCCATCATCGGAATTAAGGAAAATACGATGAAGTACCACAACAAAAATATTTACGCAAAGCTCGGTGTTTCCTCACGAAAACAGTTCCTGCGGTTTGCTGCACTGAAGCAGATCCAGGACAAGAAAGGAAAGCAAAGCGAATGACACTGGCAGACAGACTCAATCAGATTATTTCCGAACAGAAAATTACGAAACGAGAATTCGCCCGCCGCGTTGGCATTTCCGAGAATTATCTATATATTCTTACAAGCAACTGCCGAAAGAATACGGATCAGAATAAAACCATCTCAACCACGCTTGCAAAACTGATTGCTGTGGAATTTGGTTACAGTGCAGAATGGATTCTGAACGGAGAAGCACAAAATGAAAGCAATACATAAACTTTTCGCTTTTCTACTCATGATCTGCCTTCCGGTATTTACTTCCTGCGAAATTCCGGAAATACCGCAGATCCACATACCGATATCCGATGCAGAATCTGTGACAGATGCAGAAACCACCGTTCCTCCTCCATCGGAACGTTTTACGGTGCAGTTTGATGAAAACGAAGCATTCTCCACAGAAACCGAGCGCAGCGCCTCCGAACGAATCGACCCTGCAATCCGCAAAGCAGTGGAACTGCTGAATACTATCGGCGATGAATCGATCCCCGTTTCCGACTGTGATTATGATGCCCGTCCCAAGGCGCGTGACTCGTTGAAGTATCCGCAGTCGAAAGAGATTTATGATCATATTCTCGCAAAGGTTTCGGCCTTTGAGGACTACTGCTTCTATGAAAAGGATTATCCGGGAGAGGATTTATTTAATCTGTTCGTGAGTGCTACGGATGCCTTGCGCATTGATCATACAGAGCTGTTCCTTTACAGCGACGGAAAGATTGACGGCTCCGAATACCGCTCCGGATATTTCATGCCGGGCGATTGGCTGAACAAGCCCTGCGATAACCTCGATACCATTCGTTCCGAAGTGGAACTGTGCAATGCTGTGGTTGACCGTATTCTCCAAAAAATGCCCGACGGACTCTCGAATTATGAGAAATGCTGCTACTTTGCGTTTGTCCTTGCCGCCGCAAACGAGTACGATCATTCGGAGGATATTTATCTGTACGATTATCAGGCATACGCTGCCTTTGTGAAAGGCAAAGCCATCTGCTCCGGATATGCGCAGGCATTTTACAGGCTGTGTCAGGAAGCGGGCATCTCCTGCTGGTACTGCCGCGGCACAACGCCGGAAGGCCGCCATGCGTGGAATATGCTGGATACGGACGATGGCGTTGTATATGTGGACGTCACATGGTATGACACCGATAAAATTGCGGAGGATTACCGTGACGGAAAAGAGCAGTATCTGTTTATGACGCAGGAGGATTTTGACTATTACGGCTATGTGCAGGAAAGCTGTCAGTGAAAAGCTGTCAGTGAAATGAACTGTTGATTCCGCAAAGAAATTTGCCTGAATGAACAGAGTTTCGAACAGGAACTAACACCGAAACGAATATACCAAACGCAGATGGCAGTTTATAAACTACTATCTGCATTTTCTTTGCCTACTGCGGCGCAAATATTTATCCGTGAAGCGGCTTGACTCCCGCCTTCACAAGCGCCACAAAACAAATGCCTCCCAAACCACAGTCACTGCAAAATTCGGAAGGCGTTTTGACCACATATTCAGACCACAGACACGCACGGACTATACGGATACAAGAGCTCACGAGAGCACGGAAATATGATTTTTCCGCACAGGAAAGCACCAAAAAAACTTAAAAGAATCAGAAAAACGGTATTTTATCCCTTGGGGTGGTAGAAGCCGCTGGTTCAAGTCCAGTCACTCAGACCAGGAAAACGGGAATCGTACGATTCCCGTTTTTCTTTTGTTTTCCCGCAAAAGCTCGTGAAAGCTTGCGTTTTCGCGGTAAATAAGATGGGCTTGTTCCTTCCCGAATTGGGGTTGGAACAAGCCCGTTTTTTGCGTTTGACCACATGGTTGACCATAGTCGCTGACCACATGAGTGAATTTGGCGCCGGAGCCGAGAGGCTCGGGTGGCTTTTCTTTGACTATGCGGTGCAGATTTTGAGTACACGTATCCGGATGACACCAGACGCCTTATCTAAAATACATCACACATAAATTCTCGAAAAGCGATAAATTTTCTCTTGCGCAGAGATGTTTACAATCCCGCGAGTGATATGCTATACTTTAGTCAGATAATAACCAGTACCGAATTATCCAAATTAACGCAAAGGAGATTACCTTATGAACCTTGAATTTGGAAAGAACTTGAAAGCACTTCGACATCAAAAAGACCTGACACAGGATGAACTTGCACAAAAACTCTCCCTGTCGGTACAGGCCATCAGCCGTTACGAGACAGGCGCAGCATATCCCGATATAGAAATGCTTCCTGTAATTGCCGGTTTTTTCGGTGTTACGATTGACAAGCTTCTTGGCATTTCAAGCGAAGCAAGAGAACGCCGTATGGATGAATACGACACCGAACTGCGCAAAATCACGGATCGAAAAGAACGCCTTGCGCTTTTAAGAAAGCAGCACGCAGAATTTCCTGATGCATGGGGTGTAGTAAGCGATATGGTGTATGAAATGACATTTATCCCCGAGTGTCTCGATGAAATGCGGGAAATTGTGGATGATGCACTCAAAAACTGCAATGACAATCTATGGCGTGAAAATATGATTTTTTCTTATATCAAAAGTGAATCAAACGAAGACAGAGCCAATGCTTTTATTGAAAAGCATGCATCGCGTTACGATATGAGGAAAATTCAGCTTCTTGACGATCGTTACTCTGCACGTAGAGAGTATGAGAAACTAAAAAGTATACGTCAAAAACTAATGTTTGACGAACTTGAACACAGCTTGTTCCGTTTGACAGAACGTATAGATGGTGATATCGTTATATCATGCGATAACTGCCTCCAAGTACTTTCTTTGATCGAACATTTTTCGGGTAATCATGACCACACAAAGCACGATATGTGGACAAATATTAAACTTCAAGTTATGCTCCGTCTTGCTAACAATTATTTTATGATATCTAAGGAAAATGACGGATTTACTATCCTTGAGGAAGTAGTACAGCTCTTTGAAAATTTCTTTTCTCTTGAAAATAGTACTGTTCTTACCTATGGCTTTTCAAAGTTTGACAAATTATCTGCTGTTACAGAAAAAGAGGTATTCTATCAAATCACAGAATTCAGCGGTATGATTGCAAAATCTATGATGATGAATCTTACCTATCAAACACCGATTGGTCCTGTAAATGAAGAAGCAATATACATTTACGATGTGGAAGGCTTCAAACGCAATATGGTATTTTCCGATCACATATATAGCAACGTGTTGAAAAATGCAAGCTGGGATGGTTTTGACAGAGTGAAGGATGACACGCGATATATTGCTTTACGCGAAAGAGTAAAAACGGTATCCAGTATTGAGAGCATCGGCAATCTAATGTTTTTTATGGATACCCAAAGAAACAGAACCGATGACTACGTAAAAGACAAAAAATGGGTTTGCGCCCTGCTTGTGAAGGATGTCGGAGCGTATATGGTTTTCGACGATGCCGCTGATATCGAAGATAAATTTGATCGTATGCAAAGAGAAGGAAACACCTTGGTTTATCAGGTCGCTTGTGTGGAGTTCGGTGGCGGGTTCATAGAACTGCCGGAGATTATTAAAAAGAAGCTCTTGGAACTGAATGAGAATAACAAAAACGCGCAGGCTGTCATTCGTGATGACAGCGGTGAAATTATACACACTGAAATATAGGTGCAAAATTTGGAGTGACCGAAACGGTCACTCCTTTTATGCCCACTTATCAGCCATCTTGAACAAGTATGCTCCGTATGCAAAAACATTTAATGTCAGCTTTTTTCAGCTGATATCATTTTGGGTCTGACTTGCCAAAAAAACACCCGAAATCGTGTGATTTCGGGTGTTTTTCTTCGTTTTGGGAGAAAAATGGAGAATAGTCCCCTGCTCTGCCGGATTATTGCTCGCAGTTTCACCGCAGATTTATGTCAATATGCCCTCACCTCAAAGATAACCGCATCGCGGTACCCGTTGGTGCTGTGAACAGTTATTTCCGCGCTGTCGCACATCACGCAATCAAAATTCAGCACGTTCAACCGCTGATAATTATCCTTTACCGTGATCTCTTTCACAATCGTATGATCCAGCAGCAATCGAACCGTATAGTCCTTCACCAGCTCCGTGGGTACCCCGATGCGCTGCTGTCTCTGGCGGTTTGGTGCCATTGTCACGCGGATAGGGTAACGGAAATCCGACCAGAACGTCAGGCGAAGCTGGGACAGCGTCCGCACCTCGGGCAAGATCATAGTCAAAATCTCGCCGTCCTCGGAAATACCGTTGGACACCCAACCGTTCCAAGAGTCACCGAGTTTTCTGGAAATACCGTTGACCACCTGCATCGCCTCGCCGCCCGGCTGGCAGCTGGTAGCCGTAAACACGGCATCGCGTGCAAGGTCGTCTTTATCCTCATTCAAGATATTCGGCAAAAATCCGTCCGCTCTCAGAATCAGCTGCTGCAATTCACCGATATGCTCCGGAGCAAGTTCACGGGGAAGGCAACCGTATTTTGTACACAAAGCAGCGGCGATGCCTACGGCTTCGCCGCCGATGGCACAGGTACCAATGATGCGCGTACTGCACAATGCTCTCTTGCTTGTGGAAATATTGCGGCCTGCCATAAACATATTGCGGATATTTTGGGAATAGTAACAGCGATACGGAATCGTATAGACTCCTTCGAAAAAGCCGGGATAGGACGGCAGCCTGTCAAAGTCCAATATTCCGTTCGGTGTATGAATGTCCACACACCAGCCGCCGTAGCAAACCGCATCGTCAAACTGGCGGTGTTCCAGAATATCGTTTTCCGTCAAAATATAATCGCCCACCAGACGGCGGCTTTCCCGCGTTCCTGGCAGACATCCCACCCAATCCAGCACAAAATTTTCCGAACCGTGATCGTGAATACCTTCGTCCCCATTTTTGATATGGTCCCACAAGCCGTATGTATAGGCGAGCAAATCGTTGCGGATATCCTCATATTCCGTGACGATGTCGTCGGAGGAGCCGGCCAGCTCCATCCACCAATATCCGTAATCACAGCCGGTGGTGGACGTCATGCTGGTACGGCGGAATTCTTCGGGATCCGGCACTTCACTGCAGTCAATGGTCTGTTTCATGGAGGGGCAATGGATCCGCTTGGCCAACTGCTTTTCCGTCAGGGGGATGGCAAAGGACGGCGGATAAAACTTCATCGGCTTGCCCATATCCTTGCCGCGGAGCAGGATGGAATTGCCCATACGCTCGTTGTTGGCCTCCTCCGGCGCGCCCGGCTCCCCAAACTCCGCCCGGGATTCGCTGCCAATGCGGAATTCCGCCCCCGCATAGTATCCCAGTGTGCCGTTGCCCGTGCTGTCCACGAACAGCGGTGATGTAAAACGGAAGCGCATCTCGGTGGTTTCCTGTACGCACAAAACGGCGGAGATGACATCCCCCTCCACCTCCGCGTCGTACATGGTGGTGTTATAATACACACTCAGATTCTTCTCTTTCCCTGCCGCATCAAAGAGCACGGCATCCCAGACGCTGTAGCTGAACTGATCGTTGCAGCGCTTATTGGCCAGCATCAATTCATAGAGCAGGCCGCCCTCGGCGTAATCGGGCTGTTTCAGGCTTTGATCGGCGCCGGAAATGTGGATACGGATCTCGCTGGATGCGTTGCCGCCCAGCATGGGCCGTGCATGGATCAGCGCAACCTGCGCACCGTGTCTTGCCGCAGACATGGCGGCACATACGCCGGCCATACCGCCGCCCACAACGATTACGTCATACGCTTTCTCTTCAAAGCGTTCCTTCATTCTTCTCATACGGTTTCCTCCGTTTGTGCAGGTGCGTGGGATTCATAAACAGAAACCAAATAGCGGGCTACCTCGTAAGCATATCGCACATACGCATTGATCAACGGCTTCGGAATCACACGCATATCCAATTCGTAATTGAAGTCCCCACCAAACCCGATATCCTTCAGAGCACGCATAGCATCTTCCCAGCGGATCGTGCCGGCGTACGGAACACGGTGCTGATCGCCATTGCGGCAATTATCGTGCAGATGGAGCATACAGATACGCTCCCCCAGTCGGTAGATCATGTCCGTGGTGTCGTAGTCGTTGGCGAGGGTCATATGACAGTGTCCGATATCGTAGCAGATGCCCACCCGGTACCCTTCCGTAAGCAGAATATCGTGAGCCTCGATCAGCTCCTCGATGGGGGATTTTGCCATATTCTCAATGGCTAATCCCACGGTTTTTACCCCGGTGTCCGCAAACAGCTTTTTCACATGAGCCACCGTCGCGTCCACAGAATTGACGTGTACCACCGCCCACTTTGCGCCCAGACGCTCCGACGCAATCAGACTGCGGCGGGTCATCTCGTAATGATACGCGTAATTCTCCGACGATGGGTCTTCGTAATGATAGCGGTACGGCAAATGGGTGGTATTCACCCGGATCCCCCGCCCTTTGAGTTGTTTGTCCAACTCGTCCATACGCATCTCCCAATCGTCTCCGTCCAAGATGGGATCGTGAATGGCGTTTTTATAGATGGTCGCGCAAAAACTGATATCAATCATTTTGTAGCCCGCTTCAAAATACGGTGCGGCTTTTCTTACTTCCGTGATAGCAGATACGTTCATGATGCATCCCTCCTTGTGTGTATTGTATCATAATGGGTTGTGAAAAACTTCCCAAAACATTGACATTTTTTCCGAAATCGTGTTATAATACTGGAAATCATGTGGAGATAATGGGTATGAGACAACACACTCTCACGCTGTTTCAAGCAGAAAGCACGGAATACACTTTTACATTCAAAGAGAAGCGCCTGTGCTCGGGATACACCGATCCGGCGCGGGCCTACGATGAATTGAAATTGGTACATGTCATTTCCGGAAGCGGAATCTGGTGTATCGGAGGCACGAGTTATCCCGTGCAGGCAGATGACATGATTGTCTTCAGCCACATAGACGAGCGGCACGTGGAGCGGATCACGTCCGAGGAGGATCTGGTGATCGAATACGTAGAGTTTATACCGATGACCATATTCCCTATGCAGCACTGCGCCGACTTCTTTTTTGAGCGTCCGCCGGAGTTTCGCAACGTCTTACCCCATAACACCATACACTCTCAGCTGCTTCATCTCTTTATGGATCTGCGGAACGAATTAACCGACACACAAAAATACCAAAAGGAGTATGCTACCCATCTTTTGATGGGTATGGTGATACTTGCCGCCCGCTTGTGTGGGTATGATGCGCCCGCTCAAAAAAAGGATGACCGATACGATACCGTTTGCAGCATCATGATCTACATAAAAAACCACCTGCAAGAGGATTTATCACGCCAACGATTGGCCAAAATGCACGGCTTCAGCGTTTCGCATATATCCCGCTTGTTTCGGGAATACAGCGGGATATGTTTACAGGATTATATTATGAATTGCCGGGTGCAAAAGGCTGTCTATTTGTTAAAGACCGGGAAGCACAGTGTTCTGGAAGCCGCCTTGGAATGCGGATTTCAAAGCACCTCCGGCTTCTATTATGCGTTCCGCAAGGTGACTGGGAAAAAGCCCAAAGAGATGCTGAAAAAATCAAACGAATCATAACCTTCCCTCTCAGGAAAAAGCTCAGAATCTTCAGATTCTGAGCTTTGTTGCGTTTCTTGTTTGATGAGAACTTCCCTTTTGTGCTGATCTATGTCTGCTTGGGCGGTTTTAGAACAGCCGGCAGGCCGCGCTTCCATGTCATATGTCCTCCCCGTCCGTAATACGCAGAACCATATATCCCGTAGTAACGAAATCCCCGAGAAATTGGGGGGCGATGTGGAGATATACGCCGCCATCCAGATGGAGGATCACGGTACTTTCCTCCTCAATCTCCTCCCCCGTTTCGTTATTGATTACCATATGGGCGAGGAAGTTCACATCGGTGATTCGAGCACCAATATCCATCAGCACAGCGGGATAACTCGCATCATAGGGATACTCCCGATGGGTGCCGTGCTCGCACGACGGATCATCGGATGCGATTATGTGCAGGCGGTGATAATCCTGCCCGGCTGCCGTCTGACGTTTCTCAAAGGATAGATTCAGATACTCCCGGCTTCCGCCGTTATCCACGCCCAGACTGAGCCAGGGGAACACGTATTCGCCCGGTCGGTGAAGGGGATCCAGCACCACCTGGGGTGCGGTGATGGCAAGCAGTGCAGAGCCGATCCTGTCCCGCAGCCGTTTTTTCGTTTCGCGTGGCAAAAGTTCTGTATATTTCATAGTATTTTTCCTTTGTAACCGGCACTGGTTCCCTCAATACCGCTCCACCACATATTGAACGATGTCCTGCCGCATTTCATCAAAAATGTCTTTTTGGATATTCTCCATATAGCTGTATTCATATATGTCCAAATCCTCATACAGATTCCGTTTGGCTTCGGAGACGTTGCCGGCAATTTCTATGGCTGCATACGTTTGATGGTAAGAAACAGCCACACATTTCCCTTTCCGCAAGTAATTTATTTTACCGTTTATTACGGTCTCCTCGAATCCCAGCTCGATCATGGCAGTGTGTAGTTTTTCACGCAATTCTTTCATTTTCTGCTCTGTCATCGGATCCCTCCATTCCGTTGCGGATGTCCCGCATATTTCCTGTTTTTACTGATGCTGTTATACAAAATCTTTCATCTCTTGTGCTGTTTTGTCCGGCTTAACGGGCGAAAGCAGGCGTTCATACTGTTCGCTCTGCTTCTGTATTCTGATTTTCCATGCAGCCGAGTCTTCCTCAAAATACACCAGTACGTCCGTTCCGTTTTGACTGTAGACTACCGATCCATTCCGGATGGACTTTTGATACGCGCCGGATCGCAAATATTCGTCAAAATTGTCCTCCGTGAAATACAAAACGATGTCCCCGCGAAAGTGCTCCAGCAGTTTGTGTTTTTCTTTATCGGACATAGGATCTGTTCCCGGAAGATCGTACCACGCCCCATCCTCATATCCGTTCGCTTCCGCCCAGGCACGGCTCTCGGCCGCTTCCAAAAGGATGGTTCTGTTTTCACACATGGGGGTCAATCGGCAGAAGCATCCGCCGCACGCATAGTGCAGCCGATCGTTGATTGTGGTTGGCACAAAGCCAAAGGAAAGCAGTATGTTTCCCATTCGGTCAAGCAGTTCCTGCATTTGCTCCGTTATCGCCATCTCGCCATACAGCAGATACTTGTCCCATCCTGCCGCAACGATTTCCTCCATGGTTGCTTCTGCCAAGTATTCCTGTGCCTCCTGCAACGTGGCGGGAAACAGGTTCCGGGGCGTTTTATTTCGAAGCACGTCCTCAGGATGATCCCAGACATCCCCCCACAGGACATTGTCCACGCACACCAGGCGGTTCTCGGGAAGATATTTTACGATCCGTATCCATTCCTGCGTATGCAGATTGAATTTTACGCGGTGGCTGTAGCTGTAGTCATCAAAGCGATCCGTTTGCATTGTATCCTCCTGTGCGCGATAGTTACCGTATGGCGGTGGTCCGTTCTGTATAGTCAAAGTGCATGATTATCTCCAAAAAATGAAAATGATTCGATGCTCTCCGGCCAGGGTTCATCGTAGGCATACCCTTCCAAACATGTAATAATTCCACGGCGCACAAACACACAAAAGCCAACACCGCGTTCCATACCGTTCAGCGTCGCGTGCAAATCTCCCAATTCCAAGTTGAGTTGCTCTCCCAGAGAGTACCGGGGAGGAATAGCATCGTAATGAGTATAGAAGCCATGCCCGGTGAACACCCGCTCCGTCACGGATGCGTGCTTGTATTGACAAAGCAATTTTGCCTCATACTGGGGCAGTTCTGCCAGAATACGCTGCATAACTTCCTTTTCAAACAAAGCAAAATCGATCATTCAGAAATCTCTCCTTTTTTTCCGGGCCCAGGACGCATACTCTCCGCCCGGAGAAATCCCATCACATCGCTCCACACGGGCACAAATGGAATGTCTTTTCTATCCGCCGCCGGATCGCTTTGGGTAAATTCCCGCTCCAGATACTCGGGCAAATTCCGTCCGTACACGATGGTGTCCCGGCCGACGGTGGAGATGACGGGCGGATCCGGATGGTCGATGGCCGGCATATACCGATGGGCGTATACGGGAATCAGTTTGGGGGCATCCCCGAACAGTCGGTCTATATCTTTTCCTTCCCAGGCGGGAGGACAGAATCCCCGTTCTATATCCCGGCGAAGCACTGGTAGGGTGCTTCCATGCGCTCTCTTATAGCGGCAACATTCCCGGGGGAAAAATCATTCCAGCGGGGGAATATATTCCGCGCACAAAACACCGGCAAAGCCGTTTGATAGAATTCACGCAGAGACGCGGGAAAACGCACGCCGTACGTGGTTTCAATCTGTAAAATCTCGTCCTCGCTGAGTCCCGGCGCAAACTCCACCCCGTCGCGCCGCATACAGCAGATAATCGTTTTGTAATCCATATGTACCCTCACAAATTGTACAGATAGCACCTCTCTTGATCCGCCAGAAGCAGGGTGTTCCCCGCCGCGTCGGCGTACTGTACGTCAATCTCCTTGTTTCCATCGGTAAAATATACCCTCTCCGGTGCGGCATCGGGCTGTGCCAGATGAAACAGGATTCCCTCCCCCTCGCGTCGGGGTGAATCAAAGAAAATACACTTCCCTGTCCGGGCACAGAATGCCGCACAATCCGCTGGGTGCCGTGCTATCCGCATCGGAATCTTCTCTCCGTTTTCCCGGATCAGTACGGCATTTCCGTCATCGGTTCCCACGAGGATGCCGCCGTCGCTCGCGGCAACAAAATCGCATGCGGAGAATTCCCCGGCATGCGGATAGTCCACCATCTGCCCGTCGGTGGTCCAACAGCCAAGTCCGTGGGGAACATGGATATCACCAATCTGATCCTCCACCCGGTAGGCCGCCAGCAGATGTCCCGTCGCCGTTTGCGCACAGGCGTGCAGATGGGAAAGTCCGATCCGCAACTCACGACATATCCGACCGGCGTGATCTGTCACATAGAAGCGATATTTGTGATCGCCCCGCTTTTGGCCGGACACCAGATAGCCGTCACGAAGGAATTTCATCTCCCACACATCGGTAAAATCGGCGGAAAAATCCAATTCGTCCACGCTTTTCTGTGCCGGATTTACTACGGGATACATAAGCTGTTTATCCGCCCATCCGCCGAAGCGAACGGTAAACCGACCGTCCGCGGCCAGAAAGCACCCGCTGATCCCGGCCGGATAACCGCCCCGCGCCCGAAGATCGGCAAAGGTCAGCACAAAGGGATGCGCGCGCAATACAGTTTCCATTTTGTCACCTCACGAATGGTTCTATTGGGAATCCGGCAATGGCACTACCATCTTTTCCACACAGGGGCAGAGTTTGGATCAAAACTCTCCCGGAAAGGGTTTTGGAATATGTCATTTACCCTCTCACCGTACAAATGAAGAAAGCACCATGAATCAGCATCCACATAGGCGTGTGTAAGAACGGAGTGCGGGATGGCTTTAACAATACGGGAAAGCGTATCGGAGAAAGATTGGTTTGCGAAATCATACTGATCTTCTATAACGATTTTCCGAAGCACATCCGCGCAGTTTTCCGTCTGTGCCGGGATAAACAAAACCAGGTTTGCATCGCCTTCGGTGTATTCAGTGTTCATTTTGATTCCCGCGTATATTCTTCCCAACGGTACTTCGTAATCAAAAGTTATATCCGCGAAATCACTCATTTGTTTGCGAATTTTATATTCGTGTATTTTTGAATATTCTTTTTCCGCCAGAAATTCATGATAGATCGCGTACGAATGCCATCCATGCTCTTTTGCTTGTGTGGCCACTGTTTGCTCGAAACATGCGGGAATTCCGCGGATGTAAGATATATCAATTTCTTCATATGTGTCAAGAACCCGCACACAAGAAACTGACAAATAATCTTGCGATTGCTGTTGATAGAACTGTAAGTAACTCATTGTACTGCTTACCTGCGATTTCTAATTATGATTGACGTCAAACCAGCGCCTCTGCATCTTTTGCAGGAACTCTTTGGTAATAGGATATCCGCAGCTCTCGCTGAGGATCGCATCCACGCCGCAGTGAGGGCACAGGCCGGTGGTACCGTTATCAATCCACGCATGGATCTCTTTTGGATCATAGATGGGCAGGCAATGAAAACATCCGCAAACACGGTCGCTCATCAGTTGTTCTTTATTGCCCGTGCAAAATTTTTGGGCGGCCAGCAAATCGCTGTCCGAATCCGACGCCGCCATTTCCCCGTCTTCCCCTCCATTCTTTTGCGGTTTTTGTGGCCTTTCCGCTATATCCACATCACTCAGTTTGGGGCAGTTTGCAAGAGCTTGCTCCAGCGCACACCGCTCTGCCGGGGAAACAGACGCACGCAATCTGACCAATTCCGGAAAATGGGTAAGCATCTGTAGATCCCCCGGACAGTCCAGCCGCGAAAAATCCAAATCATCCCACAGGGGATCCACGTATCTTCCGTATCGGGGGAAAGACGGAATGATTTCCGTCTCCCCACCACCTGCCAATATTGTGTTAACCGCTTCCAGCGGGGATTTTGCCTTGCAAATTGTAAATGTCATAGGCGTCACCATAGTTCAGCAATACAGATTGCTTATTTTGTTTTTTCCTCATACAAAGGGGCGAGGGATTCCACCTGATACAGTTTCAGAAGCGCCTGATAGACTTCTTTATTCTTTGTGCAAACCACATCTTCTCTGACAAAGAATTTGCTGCCTGTATCGCTCTGGAAATCCCTCTCAAACGGTGAATATTTCACAGCGGAATCCACCAGCGGCTCCAGAATCGCTTCTTCCTCCGGTGTAAACTCCCCGCGGTTTTCCACATGATACAGTTTCACCAAGTGCGAGGTATAGGACCGGGTGTCGTATTCCCCCCAAAAATACTTTTCAATCAAAAACAGTACTTGTTGTCTTACCGTCATGCCGTTTTCCCCTTTCACGCTTCGGATACATCCAACGACGTCATGCACAGAAAATCCGCTGTTTCACAAGCCTCTCCCCTATATAGACGCCGCTCAAATTCCGTGGTGATTCCCACGTACCATGCATATGTATCATCAAACACATACAGATTCCCATACGGGGGCGGGATTTTTCCGTAGTCCAGAGCCTCACAGAGTTTCGCGCCGCTTGTAACGGACACTACGGGGGCACGGCGGGGATAGGCGGCACTCGGTTTGAGGCTGTCCGCCAGCACCAGAATCCGCTCATGGGATGCAAGAAGTTCCAGCGCTTTTGCATAATGGATTACATATGCGGGCGTGAGGACTTCCCACATATATCCGTTACTGTATACTCCGTCCGGGTGGGGGTACAGTCGGCTTATGCTTTGATAATACGATTTCGTCTTGTCCGCAAAATGATCCAGAAACGCCGTGCGCACGGCAAAAAAATCCATTGAGTATGTATTCAAATGCTCTACCATTTCATTCTCCGCCTCCTTCTCATCCGGCGTTCGTGAACGGCAAGGTGTTTTCATGCTCACACTCCTCCCGGTTCATTGTATTGCACTGTCTGACTTGTGCATGTTCCGTCTATCGGTTTGAAACAGGGATTTATTCATTCTTACTCCCTTGATGCTTCTCAAAAAGCGATTTTCTTACTCCGCCACCAGCTTGCGGATGTACATATTGGAATCCAGGCGGCATTCCTCACGGAGAGCGTCGGGCAACTTCCCTTTTTCCAGCAGTTTTTTGACCAGAGAAAGGCGGCTGTTTCCCGCATACACAAAGACACATTCGATCACTTCATAGGGGAGATCGATCCCCATGTCCAAAGCACGACAGGCAACGGAGATACCGGCACCGAGTCTGGTCTTTGCATATTCCATGAATGCGGAGGCATCCTCCGCCTCAAAGTTGGCACCGAACACCATTTGGACGGCGCTTTCCCGTATAAAGTGATCCACACCTTCCTCCGCCAGGATTTTTTGGCCCAATGCTTTTACATCCGGATGGCGCACCTTTCCAAGGAAACTATAGTACGCCGAAACGATACCGTATTCCTGCCGGTTTTCAGAAGAGACCGGGTGCAGTGTCAGAGCATGAGCAACCAGCGGATAGGGATCCAACGGGAACGCAGGCTGGCAAATATGGGGGATCAGATCACAGAAGAAGCCCATCAGATAGATGCGCCGGTCTTCGTCCTCCTCGCGCAGTACTTCCTCTGCTACCGCACGGATCACATCCTCCGTGGCGTGGGCAAAGGCAACTTGCATATCTATATCGAATCCCCAATCTTCCCGGTAAGCGTCAAAGATTTGCTGTGCCGTGACGACATATTTCGGTTCTTCGGAAAAATTCCCGTACCTGCTTCGCTCAACAAGATTTTTTCCGTGCGGGTGCTCTTTTTCCACTTCCTCAAGCAATTCACGGAACGCATCCCGCCCATACTCAAAACCGGCCAGTACAAGAGGCGTTTGGACGGTGGGAATCACCGGTTCGGGATGGAACAAATAGAGATCCGCCATATCCAGAAGTGCCTGTTTCATCCTCTCACGGCTTACGCGCAAATGCCCCAATGCCTGAACCGCGGCGGAATAACGGACAGCAAAAGCGGGCAATCTTTCCTCCGAAACGCAGCCACTCTGCGTAAACCTCAATACCTCCGCATAGGATTCCCGATACATCTGTTCCACGATAGCGGTCGCCGTATCTTTATGACCCAACCCCACCAGCAGGGAAATCATGCTGTTCCCCTTTCCGGTTTTCAACCGATCAAGCGCATGCACAGCGATCTCCGCTGACAAAGCATCCGCATCGGGGAAACAGCGGATCAGTTCCGCATCGTATGCACCACCGATAGATCTCATAAAATGCTCGCTTTTTGTATAATAATCCAGCACCGTCTGTCGGTAGGGTGTCTTATCCGGCTCTCTGCGCAGAAGCGTTAATCCGCGTCCCAGACCGGACTCAATATAGAACTTAAAATCCGTCACTTGCATCATATTGCTTTCCTCTCAAAAATCAATTTTCTTGTTCCGCTACCAGCTTACGCACATACATGTTGGCATCCAGGCGGCATTCCTCCCGGAGAGCGTCGGGCAGTTTGCCTTTTTCCAGCAGTTTTTTGACCAGGGAAAGGCGGTTGCTTTCTGCAAATACAAAAGCACACTCGATCACCTCGTCGGGAAGATCGTATCCCATATCCAGGGCACGAACCACCACGCGCCATCTTTGTTGATCTCGTTCATCACTCAGATATTCCATCAACGCAGATGTATCCTCGGGCACAAAATTGGCACCGAACACCATTTTGGCAGCAAGTTCCCGGGGGTAATAATCTGCACTTTTGTCCGCCAAGATTTTTTGCCCCAAAGCCCTTACTTCCGGATGGCGCACCTTTCCAAGGAAACTATAGTACGCCGAAACGATACCGTATTCCTGTCGATTCGGAGAATACACCGGCCGCAGAGCCTTAGCGAAGTCAATCAACGGAGTCGGATCCAAGGGAAACATCGGTGGGAAAACAAAGATTTCGTCAAAGAAGCCCATCAGATAAATGCGACGATCCACATTTTCCTCCCGCAAAATCCCCTCCGCCACCGCATGGATCACATTCTCCGTGGCGTGGGCAAAGGCAATGTGCATATCCGGGTCGAAGGGTTTTCGGTAAGCGTCGAAGATCTGCTGTGCCGTGACGGCATGCTGGGGTTCGTGGGAAACCCGTCCTCGCATATACTCCTCAAACATTCTTTGCCCATGGGGGTGTTCCCTTGCCACTTCTTCTGTGAGTTCATCTGTTTTGACACGTCCATAGCCGTTTTGCACCAAAAACCACGGGCTCTGATAGGTGGGGATCACCGGATTCTTGGAAAACAGATACAAGTCCGCTGTGTCCAGCATGGCTCGCTTCATCCGCTCGCGGCTTACCTGTAAATATCCCAAACTTGCTACAGCGGCAATATAGCTGCCGGCACAGGCGGGATATTTTTCCTCCGAATCACCGCGCTGTGTGAATTCCAGCAATTCCGCATAGGCCTTGCTGTACAGCATCTCTACAATGGCTGAAACCGTATCTTTATAACCCAACTCCACCAGCATGGGAATCATATGGTACTTGATGCCTTTTTTCAGTTCATCAAACAGTGCCACAGCTATCTCCGCTGACAAAGCATCCGCATCAGGAAAACAGCGAATCAGCTCGGCGTCGTAGGCGGAAATCATGCGGGAATAGCGAATATTTTTCGTATAATAATCCAGCACCGTCTGTCGGTAGGGCGTCTTATCCGGCTCTTTGCGCAGAAGCGTTAACCCGCGTCCCAGGCCTTTTTTAAGATAGTTTTCAAAATCCGACACCTTCATCATATCGCGTTCCTTCCTGCGATAAATGTTCTGGTTCCGGATGCGCTCCGCACATCCTTCCGTACGATATTGAAGGGGCGTTTTGCCGAATCGTTTTTTGAACGCTCGGATGAAATAATTCACATCGGCAAAGCCGTACTTCTCGGCCAGATCCTGCACCGATACGTCCGTAAACAGCAGATCCGGCCGGCTTTGGTTCAGCCGTTCCTCCATGACGTACTGCATGGGCGTCATACCGGTCTGCTCTTTGATCAGCCGCGTCAGAGTGGTGCGGTTGGTATGGAAACGCTGGGACAGCGTGGTGAGGGTGATCTCCTCGCCGAGATGATCCCGGATAAAGCGAAGAATCTCGTTTCCGTCGTGCACCGCATCCCCCTGATACGCCCCCTCCGCGATGCGGAGAATGGATATCATATCCGAGCGGGCATGGCAGGACCACATTTTATCCGTGGGATGATTGTCAATATGCTGGCCTACCCGCAGAAAGTGCCGGTTCGACAGTTCGTACTCCTCATCGTTGAGGGGCAATATTCCCACAAAGGATGCATCGCGCTGACGGAACAGATGAAAATCCGGGTAGCCGAAGCGGGAGCGCATCTCCTCGTACATGGACAATCCGATGACGTTGTGATTCAGATTGACGTTGTAGAAATACGGCTGAAAATGAAGATTCAGCGCCTCGTACCGCCCGCCCTCCACACGCAGCGTATCGTCCTGGGAAAGACACAGCATGTACTTCCCGTCCAGATAACAGCGGACGCCGTTCAATGTGACAGACAGGCGGGCTGCCCGCAGGCAGATGATGGAATACATCGTGTCCGAGGACTCCAGCGTATTTGTCATGTGGATCAGTGAAAAATCGTAGTGCATATATTTCTCCGCATTATCGTTTCTTGTGAATTCATTATACTATACCCTTCTGTAATCCGCAATGCAAATCTGCACAAATAATAGC
Source organism: Eubacteriales bacterium (assembly GCA_045539595.1). GTDB lineage: Bacteria > Bacillota > Clostridia > Oscillospirales > CAG-272 > SIG701. The sequence goes on from JAZQFQ010000058.1 coordinate 32,402, forward strand.
ACAATTTACAATTTTCCGTTTTCCTTCACGTTTCCCACATTATATGCCATTTCATCGCGCGGTCAAAAAAGCCGGGATAAATACGCCTTTTTTTGAAGATAAGGGGTATATTTCACGCAGAAGTAAACAGATGGATAAAAAACAATTTCAAAAATATGCCTGCACAGTTTTAAATAAGTCTGACATCCGGGTTTTCTCAGCTGTATATGCAATTGAGGGGAATTTTTATGCAAAATAGAATGCCCTGCGCGAGGCAGGGCGAGGATTACAACATAATTTCATTGAATTCTTTTGGATAATGGATCTTATGCCACATCAGCATGGCTGCCAATTGAATGTAGCTTACGCCATGGGCTTTATGCATCAAAATTTTGATCTTGCCGATGGAATCGATAAACCAATCGTCCATACCGATAGACTTCAGCTGCATTTTTATATGATGGGGAATACCGTTTTTGGCATAGAGTCCCCGACGCGTGTTCTCCATAACCGTATAGGCAAATCCCGTGTCCGTCAATCCTTTGCTTATCATCCTCTCCTGCATATGGCGGAAGACATCATCGCCATATGCAATTACTTTCCCCACAGGGGTGCCTTGCGCAACAAGTTTCTCTGCGTTGTCGATCCACACACCCGTACCATGAGACAAGCCAAATATCTGTACCAGATCATGAAAAGAGTTTGCGGGAACCGCATGCAGCATATGTTTCATATATTTTATCTGGAACTCCGGAATACCGTCCGTGCTGCCGCTTCGAAATTCCCGCAGAATCTCATCGGAGGCAAATGGAATCCTGTCGAAAGAAGTTGCGGTGGCCTGTGCCAGTGTCTGAAAACGTGTATATTCTTCTGCAGCGATAACCGCAATGGATCCTTCTGCGTTTTCAGAGGATACCTTAATGGTGATAAACCGGTCTGCTTCCCATTCTTTTCGCGTCAGTGTATACTCCTTGAAATAGTCCTCAATACATTCTACAGCCGGGCGAAAAAAATCCGGCGATACGGATACGAAAACATGTGAGCCGTGATTCACCTCATGACGACAGTTCTCAAACGGGATATCGTGTCCGTCCGTGATCATGGCTCTGCCGCATGTACATTCTTTCGGCGGAAGATCCCAACCATCCGCGGTGCTGTCATCAAAGACGACCCTATGACAAGCGGTACACCGATAATGCGGCTTCAGCGGATTGATTTTCGTTGCTCCCAAAAGGTACGCTACCAGCGATGCTCCCGTTCCTCCTTTTACCATAACATACTCACAACGCTTTTCAGCATCCGCCAAAAGTACGGACAGCATGTCAAAATACACGATACTATCCGTATTCTGCATTTCTGCCTGCTCTGTCAGAAAACGGTTTGCGATTGCAACAGGGACAGGATTCCCGTAACGTTCGCACATAGCATCAAAGGCTTTGTTCCATAGTTGTTTTTTCGTGGCAAACACTCCTTTTGTGTCCTTCTTTTCAAAGGAACGATATTTGCAGGACAAAAGCTCATCCACGCTGATTTCAAGCGCCTCGCTGAGTTTGTATAGAATACTGCTTTGCGGCATGGAAGAACCGTTCTCCCATTTGGAAACCGCCTTGTCGGAAACGCCGATGAGCACGCCGAGCTGATACTGCGTAAGGCCCCTGCGTAATCGCAGTTCATGCAGAAAATTACCAAAACAATAATCTCTCATAAAATCCTCCGTCTGTTTGCTGTCTATATTGTACCAAGATTTCACCTCTTAAACAAGATAGGAGTTATCTACCATAGGTAGAAATGACATTGGATAAAAAATCGACTTTTATGAACGAGAGCAGAATCTGTCCCAATGTATAGAAATCTGTCCAACAGATTCTGTATTCGCGAAGGCAATGACGAAAAATGATCATGAAAAAATACATTTCCGATAAGACTTCCGCCGCGTGCAGCAGTCTCATTTTTGACGTATTTTCCTTATTTTCACCAGTCCACCCAGCCGCAGAATAAAAAATTAAAAAATTCTTCTTAATTTGTCAATATAGTTTGAAATCTGCCGAAGAATGTGATATGATTAATGTTGTGAAGCCCCACTAATTTTTTCGGAGGATCCATCATGGACAAGAAATTGATCTACGACATTGGCGACAAACCAAAATTCGGGCAAATGCTCATTTTTGCACTCCAGCAGCTTCTGGCGATCCTTGCGGCTACCATTGCGGTTCCCACGATTATCGGTTTGCCGACGCAGATTCCTGCTGCCATTCTCGGCGCGGGTATCGGTACCTTGGTATACCAACTGTTTACGAAATTCAAAAGCCCCGTATTTCTGGGAAGCTCCTTCGCGTTTTTGAGTTCCCTCGGCGTAGCCATCGCCTACGGTTACTGCGGTATCGTCCTCGGTTCCATTGTGGCGGGATTGGTCTACGTGATCATCGCGCTGATCATTCACTTCACCGGCACCGCATGGGTGGATAAACTGATGCCCCCCGTGATCATCGGCCCCACCGTGGCGCTGATCGGTCTTTCCCTGTCCGGCGCGGCTATGGGCGATATCGTTCGGGCCAACGCCACCACTCTGTACGGATCCTACAATTTGGTCGCTCTGCTGTGCGGCCTCATCGCTTTCCTTACCATCGTAATCTGTTCCACCCAGAAGCGGGTAAAGATGGCCCGTCTGATTCCGTTTATTATCGGTATTGCGGCCGGTTATGCGGCTGCTGCCATCTTTACTTTTATCGGCATGGCCACCCACTGTGAGTATCTGATGATCATCAACTTCCAGCCGATCATTGACAATTTTGTGGCAGCGGACGGTTCCTTCCGCGGCATCTCCGCTTTCATCGACTATCCGCACATTGCCATTCTGGAAAGCATTAAGGAACTGGCCACCGGCAATCTTTCCCCGGAGATTCTCACTGCCAATCCGAATGCGACCCTTCTGAATCTGGGCGGCATTGCGGAAGTGGTTATCGCTTTCCTCCCCGTGGCTCTGGTTGTATTCGCCGAGCACATTGCGGATCACAAGAATCTTTCCTCCATCATCGATCGGGATCTGATCAAGGAGCCCGGTTTGACACGGACTCTGCTGGGCGACGGTGTGGGCTCCATGGCCGGCACCGTGTTCGGTATCTGCCCCAACACCACCTACGGTGAATCGGTAGGCTGTATCGCTATCACGAGAAACGCCTCCATCGCTACCATCACCACCACCGCGTTCATGTGCATCGTGCTTTCCTTCTTCAGCCCGCTGATGGTGATTCTGCAGACCATTCCCTCCTGCGTCATGGGCGGTGTTTGTCTGACGCTGTACGGCTTCATTGCCGTATCCGGATTGAAGATGTTTAAAAACCTGGATCTGGACAATAATAAGAATCTGTTCGTGGTTTCTTCGATTCTCATCTCCGGCATCGGCGGTCTGGCGATCCATATTCCCTATGCTATCGCAGAAAACGGTGCCATCACCAACACGATCCAGATCACCTCGATCGCGACGGCTCTGATCATCGGTATCATCACCAACCGCATCCTGACCCGCGTGGAAAACAGTAAGTTCGGCAAGGAAAAAGACAACTGAAAGGGAGACACACCATGAAGCAGTACGATAATGTAACGATTTTTGATCACCCGCTGATCAGTCATAAGGTTGCCATTCTGCGTGACGAAAAAACCAGCATGAAGGAATTCCGTGAGCTGGTGGAAGAAATCACCACGCTGATGACATTTGAAGCACTGCGGTGCGGTGTTCCCACAGAGGAGCGTCAGGTCAAGACGCCGCTTGAGGTCTGCACGCAGACGGTAGTCAAGGACAACGCCATCGTGATCGTTCCCATTCTGCGAGCCGGTCTGGGTATGGTGAACGGTATCCATACGCTGTTCCCCTCCGCCCGTGTGGGACATATCGGTATGTGCCGCAACGAAGAGACTCTGGAGCCGGAGGAATACTACTGCAAACTCCCTCCGCATATCGAGGATAAGCTGGTTATGGTCATCGATCCCATGCTGGCCACCGGCGGCAGCGCCTGCGACGCTATCAAACGACTGAAAGAGCGCGGATGCCGTCACATCAAGTTCATGGCCATCATCGGCGCGCCCGAGGGCGTAACGCGTGTGGCAGAGGCACATCCCGACGTTCACATTTATGTATCTACTCTGGACCGCCAGCTGAACGACAAGGGCTACATCCTGCCCGGTCTGGGCGATGCCGGCGACCGCCTCTTCGGAACGAAATAAATACCGCGATATACAATAAAAAGACACCCGAGAGGGTGTCTTTTTTATTTGGCTGTATTTTCGTTTATCTCTGCACACGACCGGAGCCGTCGCCGCCGGCCAGTTTTTCTACTTCAGCCACGCTGACGCGGTTGTAGTCGCCTTCCACGCTGTGCTTCAGCGCGGATGCGGCCACAGCGAACTCAATGGCCTGCGCGGAGGTTTTGCCTGTCAGCAAAGCGTAAATCAATCCGCCGCCGAAGGAGTCACCGCCGCCTACGCGGTCCACGATGTGGAGGTGATAGCTCTTGGAGAAGCAGTAGTTCTCGCCGTCGTAGAGCATGCCCGCCCAATCGTTGTCGCTGGCAGAGATGGATGTACGGAGGGTGATGGCCACCTTCTCAAAGCCGAAGGTATCGGCCAGCTGCTTGGCCACGGATTTGTATCCCTCGTGATTCAGCTTGCCGCCGTAGATATCCGTATTCTCCGCTTCGATGCCGAACACATCCTTGGCATCCTCTTCATTGGAGATGCACACGTCCACGTACTTGCAAAGCTCCGTCATGGTCTTTCTTGCCTGCTCCCGGGTCCAAAGTTTGCCGCGATAGTTCAGATCGCAGGAGATCTTCACGCCGCGGGCCTTGGCGGCCTTACAGGCCTCCAGGCAGATGGCGGCCACGTTCTCGCCCAGGGCGGGAGTGATTCCCGTAAAGTGGAACCAATCGGCACCGTCGAAGATGCTGTCCCAATCGAACTCCTCCGCCTTGGCTTCAGCGATGGCAGAATGAGCGCGGTCATAGATGCAGACGGATCCCCGCTGAGAAGCGCCTTTCTCCAGGAAATAGATGCCCACGCGATCACCGCCGCGGACGATCTCGTCGGTATCCACGCCGAAATAGCGGAGAGAATCCACAGCCGCCTGACCAATGGCGTGCTTGGGCAACTTGGTAACGTAGGTGCTGTGCAGACCGTAGTTGGCCAGAGACACGGCCACGTTGGCCTCGCCGCCGCCGAAGGTAGCCTGCATCTGATCGTTCTGGAAGAAGCGATAGTATCCGTTGGGTGCCAGGCGAAGCATCAATTCACCGAATGTAACTACTGTTTTCATGCGTTAGCCTCCATTTTATCCAGAGATTCTTTGACGAAGAAGCTGCCGCCGATGGCTGCGATCTTGTCAAAGGCCAGAAATTCATCGATGTTGGAGCGATCTACGCCGCCGGTAGGAATGAATTTCACCTGCGGGAACGGAGCGGACAGGGCCTTCAGGGCTTTCAGGCCTCCATACACATTGGCCGGGAAGAATTTGACGGTGGTAATGCCCAACTCCAGGGCCTGCATGATCTCGGTGGGCGTAACACATCCGGGATAATAGGGGATGTTCCGCTCACGGCAGATATTGGCTACGGCCACTGACAGGCCGGGGGATACGATAAACGTAGCACCGGCGGCCAGTGCGGCTTCGCACTGCTCCGCATTGATGACGGTGCCGGCACCGATTTCCATATCGGGATACTGCTTGACCGCATAGGCGATGGCCTCGGCGGCGCAGGCGGTGCGGAAGGTGATCTCCGCGCAATGGATGCCGTTGTTTTTGAGGGCAGTCAGAATCTTATCCGTTTCACCAAGTTCCTTGATGACAACAACAGGAATAAACTTTTCCATAGTATTTCTCCCTTTCGTTATACGCCGGAATAGGCGGCAAATCCGCAGTCAATGGGAAGCACCACACCGGTGATGGCGGATGCGGAACGGTCGTCGCAGAGGAACAAGGTAGCACCGAGCAGTTCACCCGCATCCACAAAGCGATCCATGGGAGTTCCCTTCAGGATCTTGGCACTGCGGGCGGTGGGGGTGCCGTCCTCGTTGAACAGAAGGGCTTTATTCTGAGCGGACACGAGGAATCCGGGAGCGATGGCGTTGCAGCGGATGCCCGTACCGGCAAAGTGGGTAGCCAGCCACTGGGTGAAATTGGAGATACCGGCTTTTGCCGCAGAATATGCGGGGATCTTGGTCAGAGGGGTGTAGGCGTTCATGGAAGAGATATTGAGAATGCATCCCGCTTTCTTTGCCACCATATCCCGGGCGAAAATCTGGGTGGGGATCAGCGTACCCTGGAAATTCAGTTTGAACACGAAGTCCACGCCGGACGCGTCCAGATCAAAGAAGGATTTGCCGCCTTCCTTGGCCTCGTGCTGGTATTCGTTATCCGTAGTAGCCCGGGGATTGTTACCGCCGGCGCCGTTCACCAGGATATCACAGGGGCCCAGATCGGAAAGCACAGCCTTATGTACCTCCTCCAGCACCTCGGGAGAAAGCACATCCGCTTTGTATCCCTCGCAGATGAAGCCTTCGGCGCGGAGTTCTGCCGCCAGTTTCTTAACGGCGTCTTCGTTCAGATCCAGCGCGGCCACTTTAGCACCGGACTGGGCAAAAGCACGGGCCATGGCGCCGCAGATCAGACCGCCGGCACCGGTAACCACAACGACTTTATTTTTGTAATCAACATGCAATGGAAGCTGTATCATAATTTTCCTCCGAAAATTTATTTACCATTCAGTTTATCCAGCATATCCCACACGCCCAGCATATACATAATGCCCAGCGCGCGGTCGTACAGGCCGTATCCGGGACGCACGTTGCCGGGACCCTCATCCCAGAGATGGCGTCCGTGGTCGGGGCGGATATATCCTTCAAAGCCGCAGTCGTGATATGCCTTCAGAATCTCCAGAATGCCCGTATCGCCGTCGCAGTCCCGGTGGCTGGCCTCGGAGAAATCTCCGTTTTCAAAATGCTTCACGTTGCGGATATGGGCAAAGGCAATGCGGTCGCAGTGCTTGCGGACGATGTCGGCCACATTGTTATTGGGATCGGCATTCAAGCTTCCCGAGCAAAGCGTCAGGCAGTTGTAGGGATCGTCCACCATTTTCAAAAAACGGTCAATGTTTTCTTCGTTGATCAGCAGGCGGGGGAGTCCGAAAATATCCCACGGCGGATCGTCCATATGGATGGCCATTTTGATATCGCACTCATGGCAGGTGGGCATGATGGCCTCCAGGAAATACTTCAGATTGGCCCAGAGTTTTTCATGATCCACGCCCTCGTAGGCCTTGAACAGCTCGTCCAGCTTGGCCATGCGCTCCGGCTCCCAGCCGGGGAAGGACATATTGTATTTCTCGGTGAAATCCAGAATGTATTTCGCCATGGCGTTGTAGTCATCCTGGATCATATTCTTTTCGTAGAAGAGCGCGGTGGATCCGTCACCGACGGGATGGAACAGATTGCTGCGGGTCCAGTCGAAGATGGGCATGAAGTTGTAGCAGATCACCTTCACACCGAACTGGGCCAGATTGCGGATGCACTGCTTGTAGTTTTCGATGTACTTGTCCCGGGTGGGCAAGCCGATCTTGATGTCATCGTGTACGTTCACGGACTCCACTACGTCCATGTTGAAGCCGTACTCGTCCAACTGACGCTTTACCTCGGCGATCTCGTCGATTTCCCAGATTTCGCCTGGCATCTTATGATGCAGTGCCCAGACGATCCCGTCCACGCCGGGAATCTGCTTGATATCGGAGAGTTTGATTCTATCGTTTCCCTCTCCGTACCAGCGGAAAGTCATTTTCATGGGCATACGATTTCCTCCTCTGCTCGGATGCATATTTACTATTCCACGCGTTAGCGCGATATCGTGACCATTATAACACGGCGTTTTTTGATTTGCAACGGTAGAGCAAACAAAAATAAAATTATTTTTTGGCCCGTATTTTTTGAGAAACCACCAAAAAAACCGACCGCCGATAAGGCAGTCGGTTGAGATCAATAATTCTGTTCCAGACGCTGATATATATCCTCGTATGCGCCGACCATAGCGCGAACAGCCATGACCACCCAGAGGACCGATACCACGAAACTGGCAATCCAGAACGCGGGATGATGGACGGACACGGTGTACGATGCGATCTCCATAATGAGATATACCGCGCCGCACACAGCCGCACCGATCACACGGTACAGCACGCTGTTGTACAGTTCCTTGCGGCGTGCATCGGCGCTGTACTGGGGCTTGTGTTCACTGCCCAGGATCCCTATGTAGGCGGTATGGGACCTCACCGCGCGGCAGAACACCACAAACACCCACGCAAAAGATGCAAGAAGCAGGCAAAACTCCAGCATACCGCAGACGCGGACAGGGCCATACAGTTTGGCCGCCTCCGTGAAGTAATAGGAATCCTGTGCAGTGTACTCGCTGAAATAGGGGATCTGCACAAACAGATTTCCAATAGAGAAGCCGCCCGTGATCACGGAAAGGATCAAACCGGGAAGCGCCCCTTTATCATAGGGCATCAAAATGAGGAAGGACAAAAACAGAAACACCGACGGAATGATATTGGGCAGCACATTCAGCCCATCCAAAGTAATCGTAATGGAGGACAGCGCGGCAAAGCCGATCAGGAACAGCACTTTTTTCATGCGGATAGCCGCCATCAGCCCCGGCTGCGAGGCCACATTCTCCGCAAAATACCGCACAGTTCCCTCCCGCAGCGCGGAGTCCCGGCGCAGGCGGTTCACATAACCCACGGCCTTTGTCAGCCACACAATACCCACGACCAGCACAAGGAGGCCCAAAAGCACATACATCCACGGCCGATAGGCAGCCAGCGGAAGCTTCCAACGAGAGTCCCCGGAAAGATCATCCGCCAACTGAAGGGCAGTCAATTCGGGAAGAACGGCGGCCACTGTTTTGAGGAGGAAGAACACAACCGTGAAGATCTTCAGCCGCTCCGCACGCTCGATCTGTACAGACACCGTACCGCGCGGGGTGCGCTTTTCCTTATGAACCACATCGTAAATGGACTCACAATCCAATCGGGTGCCGACGGCGTATGCGCCCTCGAAAATCGCCGCAATGGCCGGCAGAGCATACATGGTTTCCAGCACCGCGAAGATAAACACAAGCAGCAAAGTGAATGTATCCGATGTGTACGGAAGGAACACTACCGACACAGCACGGACCGCGGTAATCAATGCCAGTTTCCAGATCAGATCCCGGGCCTGGCGCAGCTGATCCGAAAGAAACGAAGTATGGAACAACCCGTGAAAGATGAGAAGATATCCGATGAAATCGGGGAACACATCGATCACGTTGATATTCGGATTAAACAGAAACAAGAGTCCTGCCAATATGTAAGTTAAACCCATATGTATCCCCTTTACTTGCGTTTGTGATTCTTTTTTCGCTTGACGCGAAGATAACCGGGCTCTTCTTCCCTGTCGCTCTCAGGCGTTTTCTTCCGCAGAAATGCGTTATCCATGACAGCATCCGTCTTTTCGTTGAGGCGATTGATCCACTCATGTTTGGAGGGGGTGCGCTCGCCGTGCTCCTGCCCCTTCAGGCAGATGCGGCAATAACAGGAATGGAGCAGGAAAATGCTGTACAGCATAGCCGCCAGACCATACAGGACCACGCACAAGGCGGCGATATTGCCCACGGTATTGCCCAAGGCAGGGCCGATCAGAAGCACCGCCATATGGAACAGGTAGTAGGTAACCACCCAAAAGATGCTTCGCTTGGCGCGGGCCGCTTCCTTTTCCAGTTCCACCTCCATGGCCAGATAGTGAATTCCGGCAAAGATAAAGAACTGCAGAACCAGACCGACAGCGGCAATTCCTACCGCCAGAGCAGTTGCGAGGAAGCCCTCCCCCGTGATCACGCGGAGCATCATCAGAAGCGCCCGCGTGAAACAGAGGAGTAAAAATACGATATCCACCTGCATGGCACGGAGAAAATTCTTACCGTGTCCGGCCAGTTTGGACAGGCCGATCATCATAAGGACAGAGCCGATGATATCCGCGAAGAAATAGACATTGGACAAGGAAAACAAGAATGTTATGATATATCCGATGAGCAGATAGCCGAATCCCACGGAATATCCTCACCGCCCTTCTTATGAAATGAATTTGCGGAATCAGTCGCCGCTTTGGGCGTTGTCATCTCTTCCGCAGCATTTTTTGTACTTTTTGCCGCTGCCGCAGGGGCAGGGATCGTTACGTCCCACCTTGGGCCCTTTATTCACGATGGGACGATTGGGCACCATAGTGGCGGGCTTGCCGGGAGCGGCAACCGGTCCTGCGGGACGACGCATAGGCGCCGCGCCGACGCGCGGTCCGGCACCGGATTCCTTGATAACCTGTACGCGCTGTACATTCTGGGGTTTGGGAACGATGGAGAGCATCATACGGACGGTGGCGTCACGGATCTCTGTAATCATTTCGTCAAACAGATCCGCACCCTGGATGCGGTATTCGCTGATGGGATTCCGCTGTGCGTAGGCCTGCAGGCCGATGCTTTCCATCAGGCTGTCCATGGCTTCCAGATGGTCCATCCACTTCTGGTCCACGTTACGGAGCAGAACGACGCGCTCCACCTCGCGGAACTGTTCCTCGCCGAACATCTTTTCCTTGAAATCGTACAGTTTTTCAGCCCGTTCAAGAAGTTCGGAGCGGACGGTCTCCCGCACCTCGGCGGGCGTGCCGGGCATATCCTTGAAATCGTCATCGCTGCACAGAAGGCCGCGGTACTTGCCGCGCAATCCTTCCATATCCCACAAGGAGATATCGTCCTCGTGGAGATACTGATCCACCGCTTCGCTGATGGTATCGTGCATCATGGATTGAATCTTCTTCTGCATGCTGCCGCCGTCCAGAACCGCGCCGCGTTCCTTATAGATCAGAGTACGCTGCTGATTCATCACGTCATCATAAGCGAGGACGTTCTTACGGCGCTCAAAGTTGTTATCCTCCAGCCGCTTCTGGGCGCTCTCGATGGAGCCGGACAGGATCTTGGCGTCGATGGGCTCATCGTCGCCCAGGCCGAGGCGATCCACCATACCGATGATGCGCTCACTGCCGAACAGACGCATCAGATCGTCCTCCAGAGAGAGGAAGAAGCGGGATTCGCCCGGGTCGCCCTGACGGCCGGAACGGCCGCGGAGCTGATTATCGATACGGCGGCTTTCATGCCGCTCCGTACCGATGACGAACAGACCGCCTGCGGCGCAGACCTTCTCTGCCTCCGGCTTGATCTGCTCCTGGAATTTCTTATAGAGTTCCCGGTACACTTCCCGTGCCGCCATGGCCTCTTCGCTGATGGACTGGGAAGAACCGGTAGCAAGGGCAATCACGTCCTCTTCGTATCCGCGATTGCGCATTTCCGCCTTCGCCAGATACTCGGCGTTACCACCCAGCAGGATATCCGTACCACGGCCCGCCATGTTGGTGGAAATGGTTACGGCACCCAATTTGCCGGCCTGTGCCACGATATCCGCCTCGCGCTCATGGAATTTCGCATTGAGCACGGTGTGCTTGATGCCGTTCATCTTCAGTTTGTGGGAGAGTTCCTCGGATTTTTCGATGGAAACCGTACCGACGAGGACAGGCTGTCCCTTCTCGTGGCACTTCTTGATTTGTTCGATGATGGCGTTGTCTTTTCCCTTTTTGGATTTGTACACCACATCGGAGTGATCCGTGCGGATCATGGGCTTATTGGTAGGCACCTCCACCACGTCCAGATTATAGATCTCCCGGAACTCGTTTTCCTCGGACAGCGCCGTACCGGTCATACCGGACAGCTTGTTGTACATACGGAAATAGTTCTGGAAGGTGATGGTGGCAACGGTGCGGTTTTCCTTCTGAATCTCCACCCGCTCCTTGGCCTCAATGGCCTGGTGCAGACCATCGGAGAAGCGGCGGCCGGGCATAATACGGCCCGTGAAGGAATCGACGATCAGGACCTCGTCGTCCTTGACCACGTAGTCGATATCCCGTTTCATGATGCCGTAGGCCCGCATGGCCTGGTAGATGTGGTGGGAAATCTCCGCGTTTTCCGGATCCGAGAAGTTTTCAATCCCGAAGAATTTCTCCGCCTTGGCGATACCGGATGCGGTCATGGTGGTGCTGCGCGCTTTTTCATCCACGATATAATCCGCGGCGATGTCGTCGTGATCTTCCTTGGCATCCAGTTCTTTGATGACGAACTTGGACAGCGTGCGCACAAACTTGTCCGCCCGGTCGTAGAGCTCGTCGATCTTCTCGCCGGCACCGGAGATGATCAGAGGGGTACGCGCCTCATCGATCAGGATGGAGTCCACCTCGTCCACGATGGCGAAGTTGTGACCCCGCTGTACCTGATTCTCTTTATAAAGCGCCATGTTGTCACGCAGATAGTCGAAGCCGAATTCGTTATTGGTACCGTAGGTGATGTCGCACTGATACGCATACTGCTTCTGCATACGGTTCTGGTCATGGATCACGAGGCCCGTCGTCAGGCCCAGGAACTCATGGATGCGTCCCATTTCCTCACAGCCCAGTCGTGCCAGATATTCGTTGACAGTAACGACATGAACGCCCTTGCCGGAAAGCGCATTCAGATAGGACGGCAAGGTAGCCACCAAGGTCTTACCCTCACCGGTTTTCATTTCCGCCACACGGCCCTGATGCAGAAGGATGCCGCACAGCACCTGCACGTCAAAGGGACGCTTGCCCAGCACACGGTCTGCCGCCTCTCGCACGAGGGCGTAGGCATCCGGCAAAACGGAATCCAGCGTAGCACCGTCTGCGATGCTCCGCTTGAATTTGGCGGTCACTTCCGCCATTTCCGCGTCGGACAGGCGGCGGTACTGCTCCGCCAGGTTATTGATCTGCGTAAGAGTGGGGCGAATTTTCTTGATCTGATGATCGCTGTATGTTCCAAACAGTTTGGTAATGAAACTCATGATTGCCGATGGCATCCTCCGGGGATGCCGTCCTCTCATAAAGATTTTTTGTGATATAGATTCTCGTTGGCCATATACAATTTAGTATACATCATTTCCCGCCGAATTGCGTAGATGAATTGTAAATTTATTATAAAAATCGGGAAAATCCTTTTGAATCATGGGATTTCTTGCAATTTTTGTCCGTGTATAGTATAATGGTGACATCGATTTTCACGGGAGACGCATTATGGGACAAATAAACATTGTATTGGTAGAGCCGCTGATTCCCCAGAACACGGGCAACATTGCCCGCACCTGCGCCGCCACCGGCGCGTCGCTGCACTTGATCCGCCCTTTGGGATTTGAGATCGACAGCGCCAAATTGAAGCGGGCGGGACTGGATTACTGGGACAGTCTGGACATCACCTATTATGACGGGCTGACCGACTTTTTTACCAAGCATCCCGACGCGGATTTCTACTGCTTCACCTCCAAAGCGAAGCGCGCGTACACGGATGTACGGTATCCCGCACCCGTGTATTTATTCTTCGGCAAAGAAACCACGGGCCTGCCGACGGAATTCACCGAGGCGCATCCCGATCGCTGTGTGCGTCTGCCCATGCGTCCGGGACAGCGTTGTCTGAATCTGTCCAACGCCGCCGCGGTGGGCGTGTACGAGGTACTGCGCCAGCACGGATTCCCCGATCAGGTTTAAATCATCGGGGCGATCAGCGCCATGACCGCGCGGAACAACTCCCGCGCCAGGCTCTTTTTGCAATCCTCCAGCCGGACTTCCCGACACTTGGCGAAGGTTTCCTCGAAATCCTGTTTGATGGGCTCGATGACCGAGGAGCGGTACATCCACACGCCGCACTCAAAATGGAGATACAGGCTGCGGAAGTCCAGATTGACCGTACCCACGGTGGCATATTGGTCGTCGCAGAGGAAGGTTTTGGCGTGGAGAAATCCGGGGGAATACTCATAGATTTTCACGCCGTGGCGGATCAGATTCTCATAGTAGGATTTGGATGTTTCGTACACGATGAACTTATCACCGACTCCGGGGGTGATGATCCGCACATCCACGCCGCAGCGCGCCGCGTTGCACAGGGCGGATTCCAGCTGGCCGTCGATGATCAGGTAAGGTGTCATGATATACACATACCGCTCTGCCCGGTTGATCATATTCAGATAGATGGTCTGGCCCACCGGCTCGTTATCCAGCGGATTATCCGTATAGGGCTGTACCCAGCCCCGGGCGGAGGGCACGGGCTGTCCGTATTCCGCCGGGCGGTAATGCTCATAAGACTGGGCCGCCGCACCGGCCTGATCCAGGTAATCCCACATGGTGAGGAACATGACCGTCATACTCCAGGCGGCATCGCCGCGAAGCACAACCGCATTGTCCTTCCAATGGCCGAAGCGGTTTTTTTCGTTGATGTATTCATCCGCCAGGTTGATGCCGCCGGTGAAGGCCACCTTGCCGTCGATGATACCGATTTTGCGGTGGTCCCGGTTGTTCAGGCGGGCAGACAGCACGGGAATAAACCGATTGAAGGCGTGACAGCGGATGCCCCACTTACGCAGCTGCTCGTCGTACTTCCGGGGCAGGAGCATAATGCATCCCATATCGTCGTAGATCAGCCGCACATCCACGCCTGCGGCGGCTTTTCGCTTCAGGATCTCCAGAATGGAGTTCCACATCCTCCCCTCATCAATGATGAAGTACTCCAGGAAGATATACTTCTCTGCCCGCTCCAGCTCTGCCAGAAGCGCGGGAAACATATCGTCACCCAGTGAGAAATATTCCACCCCGGTATTTTGGAACAGAGGACACTTGGCGGTTGTATGGATATAGCGGCTTTGAAAGCCCGCCGAGGGAGACTCGGCAGTCAGAGAATCCGCTAAGTGTTCATCCCGGGGGAAGGTCTGCTCCATGGCCTCGTTGATGCGGGCCATTTTTCTTTTTTTATGCTCGGACAGTCGGTTGCCGCTGAAAATCAGGTACAAAAGTCCGCCGAACACGGGAATGAGAAGCACCGTAACCAGCCAGGCAATCTTATACTCTGCCCCGTCTTTGCGGTTGACGATCGTCAGAGTAAGCGTCACGGCGAAAAGCATGGACACCAGATAGTAAAATACGAAGTATTCGGTGAAACGGATCGCGGCAAAAAACAAAAGGGCCAACTGGAACAGAATCAGAACAGAAACGATCATGATCCGGCTGAAAAGCAGTTTTAACAGTTTTTTCATGTTGCCCTCCACATATCAAGTGGCATCTGATTTTGCGAAAGCAATAGATCGATGCATAAACTATATTCATAGTAACATAGATTGCTCCTCTCAGTCTACCGTGAAATTGTGAACAAACCCCCATGAAAAAGAATTGCCGCGTCATAGACGCGGCAATTCTTTTTCATAAGCTCGGATGCGCCGTCCATCAAGCGCGGACTGCATCGATCAATCGCTGGGCATTGTTGTTCATAATGTCCTCGATCTGCGTATCCGTCAGTTTCATATCGACGGCACAGCGCTTCAATGCCCGGATCTGCTCATAGATCATCAGCGTGACATCCTTCTCGTCCGTTTCCCGCATATGAGGAACGTTTGTAATATCACCGTACTCACCCCGGCGGACGATATTGATGTACTCTCCGTTTTCCACGATGCGGTACATACGCATCAGGGCGTACGGAAGGTCGGTACCGTAGATCAGCTTCTTCGTGCCTACGGCCTCGATGCAGGCCTTGATGGCATCGTCGCACAGATTGGCGGTGAAGTCGAAGTAGGTATTCTCCCCTTTTCCGATCAGATCGAAGGCGTTGCCGATATCCTCCTTGGCGTATGCCCGGCCGATATGAGCAATGATCAGTTTGATGTTGGGATACTTCTGCTCAATCTCCATCAGTTGTGCCAGATTCACGGGATCCTTGAGACGGCCGTTGCGGGGGATATGGAGCATGAGAATCCAGCCGTGCTTATCCAGCACCCGCAGCTGCTCGTGGGTGACGAAGTCAAAGATTCTCGTCTCGGCGGCGGGAATGTAAGCGGGGCGGTTGGTCAGGTAGGGCTTGATCCCCAGATAGCCGCCTTTCAGGATCTCCTCCTCCATCTCCTCCCCGCTGGTCAGGTAATCGGTGCGGTACAAAGTAGGATAGTTGAACTCCCTGCCCACTTTATAGATGTAATCGTTGGTCTGCTGCAGATTGCGGCCGGTACAGCCGAAGATCAGGGGCGTGACGTGATTTTCGGGGAACAACTGGGCCAGGGTATCGTTGAGCTGTTCTACCGTCATCTCGCTGGCAATCATGCTGACCCAGGAGACCTTGTTTTTGGACACCACGCCGTAGCGCTCATAATCGGAGCGGAACGCGTGAACGTGGAAGTCGATGAAATTGGTGGGCAAAAAGTTCTTCAGTTCGTTTTCATAGACGTACCGGTCGTACGCCTCTACGTTCAAATAACTCATGAGATCCTCCTTATTTCAGAAGCACGGTGGCCTTGCCGGATTCGCTGTATTCAATACGATCGCCGGATGCGTTCAGACTGTCGACAAACGCCAGGTATTCCTCTTTGGTAAAGCGGGGCACAAACGAATCGATAATCTCTTTGGCCCGTTTGGCTTCGTCGGACAACAGAAGCCGCAGCATAGCCATCTGCATCTTTGCACTGCCCACACAGGCGGCTACAGGGTCCTTCACCTGGTAATCGTTGCCGTGGGATTTCCCCTTAGCACCGGCGGCATAGGGATGGATGGCCGGCATCACGCAGCTGAGGTCGCCCATATCCGTACTGCCGGATGAGAAAATCTCCATGACTTCGAAATTATACTCCGGAACAACCAGATCTGCCGCTTCTTTGGTCAGGCGGATCATGTTCCGATCGTTGATCAGGGGGGCGTAACCGGGCACGTCTACGATCTCCACGTTGGTATCGAGGGACAAGGCGGCTCCGCACAGTGCCTGATTCACCTTACGATTGGCCTCACGGATAGCATGGAAGTTTTCACCGCGGATATAGCTCTCCAAAACGGTGACTTCCGGGATGGCATTAACCATGGCACCGCCATTGGTGATAATGGGATGGACACGGATGATATCGCTTTCCTTGAAGGTTTCGCGGATGGCATTGATGGCATTGAGACCGCAGGTAGCGGCGTACAGTGCGTTTCTTCCGTTCCAGGGAGATCCGCCCGCATGAGCCGCCAAGCCTTTGTAGATCACACGCTTGGCCAGGAATCCCACGCTTCCCTGCTTCACGCAGAACGCGGGGCCCGTGTGTACCATAAAGGCCAAATCCACATCATCAAAATATCCGCGGGACAAAAACTCGCTCTTGCCGCCGAAATACTTGATCTTTCCCTCGGCCTTCAGCTGCGAGCGGTAATCCATCTCCAAAAGTTCTTCCGCGGGAACGGCGCAGAGCTTGATTCTGCCGCACAGGCCATCCAGCATGCCCGGCTCCTTCAGTGCCGCGGCCACGCCGAGCAAAGCGGCGCACTGGGCGTTATGGCCGCAGGAATGGACCGCGCCCGTTTCGGGATTGGCTTCGGGATGCTCCGGGCAGAGGATGGAATCCAGCTCTGCCATCACAAGCACGGTGGGGCCGGGTCTGCCCGTATCCAACACGGTATAGAAACCGGTAATGTTTTCCGCCATGACCAGATCATAGCCCAGCTTGCGGAAATTTTCTTCCATATAGGCGGAGGTTTCCACCTCTTTGTAGCCGGTTTCGGGATGGTTCCAGATATATCTCTCCGCATCCAGAATCATCCGGGAATGTTTTTCGACGGCCGCAATAATATCTTTCATAAGAAACTCCCAATCAAATTTTCCTGTATACTGCCCATCGGGGCATCCGCTTACACGCCGCGGAAACCGCGCCCGATGATTTCACTGCTGGTGGTAATGATGATAAACGAATTGGGATCAATCTGACGCACGCGGTTGCGGAGCTTGATGGCCTCCATTCGCTTGCACACGGTGTGGATCATGGTTTTTTCTTCCTTGGTGAATTCACCGACCACGGAATTGACGGTAACGCCGTGGTGCAGATTTTCCATGATGTACGACGAGATCTCCTCTCGCTTGGAGGTAATCACGATAAAGTATTTGCAAGTATTGAAACTCTCGATAACGCCGTCCACGATAAACGCCTTGGCGAACAAGCC
Source organism: Eubacteriales bacterium (assembly GCA_045539595.1). Classification (GTDB taxonomy): domain Bacteria; phylum Bacillota; class Clostridia; order Oscillospirales; family CAG-272; genus SIG701. The sequence continues at coordinate 50,504 of JAZQFQ010000058.1, forward strand.
CATCAGAGAATACAAACCGGTTTCGATATCGAACACCACAAATGCACTGGCGGCCACGATGAAGTCCACTATCAACAGCGCCTTACCCACGTCCATTTTCATGAACTTCTTCAGAATCAGAGCCGCGATATCCGTACCGCCCGAGGACGCATCGCAATTGAATATGATGGCGGCACCGATAGACGTGAGAAGCATGGCGTAAGCCAACTCCAGAAAGGGCTGATCGGTCAGCGGCTCGGTGACGGGCACGACCTTCTCCCACGCGTAGGTAAGGGCGGAGTACAGCATACTGCAGTACACGGTTTTGATACCGGTTTGCCGTCCGAGGAACAGAAATCCCAGAACCAGCAGTCCGATATTCAAAATCCAGATCCACGCGGCGGGGGAAATGGGCGTAATCTTACCGAGAATTGTACCCATACCGCTGACACCGCCGGTGGTAAAACCGTTGGGAATCTTGAAAAAGTATACGCCTGCAGCCAGCAGAACGCACCCCAGGTTCATCATCAGAAAACTTACGATTCTATTTGGTTTTTTCATGCAGTATCACTCCTGATGCACCGGTTTGCCGGTGCGGTCATTGCATCAAACACAATGAAATTATTTTTCGAAAATGGCTCCAATCCCGCCCGCGGGCAAGGGCCGACTGTATTGTATCATTCCCTGGACCGCCTGTCAATTCCGCACGCCCAACTCAGGGAAAAAACAAAGGGATTTGTAGAAAACCCCTTGTTTTATTGCGTATTATTCCTCCCAGAAAGGCAGGCAGATGCCCTTGCCCGATGCTTTGGCATTCTTATAGCAGCGGGCGGTAACGGCGATGTCCATGATGCCGGCGCCAACAGCGTTGAAGTAAATAATCTCCTCGTCGTTCTCACGGCCGGGCTTGCTTCCGTTTACGATCTGGCCCAGCTCTGCATGGAGTTCCTCATCCTTGAACAGACCGTCTTTCCACATGAGGGCAACGGTGCTGATCATACGGTGCTTAACATTTTCCCAGTAGTCAACGACTACCTTGCTGGAGCGCTTTACGCACTCGTTGTCCACTTCGTAGTCCGCCATGTTCATAACCAAAGCGCCGGGCTTCAGCCACTCGCCCTTGATAAAGGGCTCGCTGGCCAGCGTTACGCAGTCGATGATATCGCTTTCGCGAACGGCGGCTTCCACATCGGAGGTGGGGATAGCCTTCACGCCGGGATACTGTGCCGTGATATACTCGGCAAAACGCTGTGCGTTTTCCATACGGATGTCGTAGATATACAGGGTGTTGAGGGCGGGACGGGCTATGTATGCCGCCTCAAACTGGGTGGGTGCCTGTGCGCCTGCACCGCAGATGGTCATAACGGAGGCATCCTTCTTGGAGAGGTGCTTGATAGCGACACCGCCGGATGCGCCGGTGCGCATGGTGCTGACCTTGGTACCGTCTGCCACGCACAGGGGAATCTTGGTATCGGGATCGTTCAGGATGATGGTTACACTGGCGCGGGGCAGGCCTTTCTTGTAGTTCATGGGACCGCTGCCGATCCACTTGATACCGGCCATGTCATACTCGCCGCCTATGTAACCGGGCATGGCGTTGATACGTCCAAGCACGTTCTCGTCCTCTACGGTCTTGCCCCAGCGCATAACGCACTTACCGGGGGCAATCACATCGCCTGCCTGGGTCAGGACGTACACACGCTCCACGTCGTGGATAACCTCTTCCATGGAAGCGGCACCCAGCTCATCCATAGCTTTATTGTTCAGAAACAGAATATCTGCCTTGCTCATACGAAAAAACTCCTTACATCGAATGAATTTCATCCCATATTATACTCGCCCTTTACTGAACTGTAAAGAATTTTCTGCGATGTGGTTGCTATATCTTGAAAAATGTAGTAAAATGTAAATACATACGATCCTTTCACACAGCGAGGTACATATGGAACTACTGCAGCTCCGCTATTTTTACGAAAGCGCACGAAACGAAAATTTCACAAAAACCGCCGAAAAGTATATGGTTCCCATTTCCTCCGTTTCCGCGTCGGTCCGACGATTGGAAAAGGAATTGGGGTGCAAACTGTTTGACCGATCCTGCAACCGGATCACGCTGAATCCAAACGGAAAGCGGCTGCAGCAATCCCTTTCCTCCATTTTCAACGAGCTGGACAGCGTGGTGGATGCTTTGAGCGCACCGGCGATGGATAATCGGGAAATCAAAATGCTGGTACGCGCCATGCGAAACCACATCACCGATTACATCATTGAATTCAACCGGAAGTATCCCCACACCGCGTTCAAAACGGTCTTTGATTTCGGGGAGACGGCACCGGAGGACTACGATATCATCATCGATGAAAAAACGGATGCCTATCCGGGATACGAGGGATTTGAGTTGTTCAACATGCGTCTGCGGCTGCGAGTGGCGGAGAGCAGTCCCCTACTGGGGCGGAAATTGAGCCTGAAGCAGCTGTATAACCAGCCGTTTGTATCCTTGAGCGAAAACAGCAACATGCACAAAATTCTGATGGCGTCCTGCAAGCAGGCGGGATTTGTGCCCAACGTGGTGGCGCAGATCAACGATATCGAATGTTACGAGAAGCTGATTGAATCCGGCATCGGTATCGGCATTGGCCGCGAAACCATGAGTTCCCGCACCTCCCCCCGCATCCGTCCTCTGGATGTGGCGGATTTTGAGGAGCGGTACGTGGTGTATGTGTACTACAAGCATCACGAGAACTACGGAAATGTGAAACACTTTCTCAATTTTCTGGAGAAGCACGCCTACACCCATCTGTAAAGAAACAGGGCTGCCGCTTGGATGCGACAGCCCTTGTTTTTTTATCAGAGCATATATGTTTTCAGGCCCAGGGAGGCAGCGAAGAACTCGATCTCCTCGGGTCTGGCATCGTACACCATGATGCTGTGGTGCGTAGCGCCGCAGCGGCTGATCTTCTCCAGCACCTCGGAGATGGGACGGGAGAAATCCAGCCATCCGCGGATGGATTTGCGGAAGTGGGCCGTCTTTTCCTGCACCACTTTCACGGGAGCGATGAAGGCGTTGAAGCCATTTTCGTCCTCGTACACATTGAGGAACACCCCATTGCCCGGCTTATAAGCGGCGGAGGCCGCGATGGGATCGGGACGGTCGCTGAAGGTGAACTTCTTCGTATAGGCCGTAGGCTTCTTATCCGCCACGGCGTAGTTCATCTCGCAGAAGTGGCTGATGAACAGCGTATTGTGTTCCCAGTCGGGACAGAAAATCTCGATGAAGGATGTATCGGCATAACTCTGCAGAAGAGCGCCGGTGAACAAAGCGGTAAGGGTATCGCCCTCGCCGGCGTAGCCCACGCCCTCGGACATGGAACGGCAGATACCGTTGAACGGCATGGTGGGCAGCTCTTCAATGTCACGGAAGTTGATGGTGAACGCCTGCAGGCCCTTATTCTGAATCCACTTTTTCAAAGTGAGATCGGCCGTAACGGAATTGGTATACACAGCCTCATCCACTTCCTCAAGGAAGGTCAACTCGGCTTCGTTTCTCGCCTTTTCCGCTGCGATCTCCTCCTCCGTCACAGAGGCCGCCAGAGCGGTAAACTCGCCCTTCTCGGGATGGACAACGGTAACATCGAACGTCTTCAGCATATTCTCTTCGCTGACGCGGAAGTCGCCCATGCCGGGGAAGAATCCGCCCACGGCACCCACACGGGATCCTCTCAGGGAATTGGCGGCTACGGCGGCTTTCACAAAGCCAACCACCCGGTCGATCACATCGCTCTTCTCGAAATGGCCGGCAGCAATAGCGTAGGGCTTGCCGTTCTTCTTCAGAAGATTGCACATATCCATGACCCCATGGATACCGTGGCAATACATCACTTCGCTGGAAAGCTGTTCGTCCGAGAAGTCGAATGTCTCGGTAGTATCGCAAACGATGATGGGCAATTTGGTATTCTTCAGTGCCTGCTCGGAGTACAGTCCGGGGGAATAGGCAAGATGCAAAGTAACGATAGCATCGCAGCCGCTCTCCTCATAGGTCGCCACTTCTTTCTCGAACTGCTCTTCCTCGGTACAAATGGGACTGCGGACCACCTTAACACCGCGCTCTTCCAGCATAACGGCGATCTTCTCATAGAAAACGCCCATTCGCTCACGCAGGTGGGGACTGGTCTTATCATACTGCGAAATGTACAGAGGCAATAATCCAACTTTCATACTACCGGAATCCTTTCTTATGCCACACATCATTTTTAGTCCTCTTTCATAGAGCGGTTCAATGACTGAACCGCTCACGAAAGATATTATCCATTTCAGAAGCCCAAAGATTCGAAGGCTTCTTTTTCGCCCGCATAGGCACCGACGCCCACACCCGCCATGATAGCGGAGCCGATGGCACCGGCGTGCTCGCCGTTGATTACGCGGACTTCCTTGCCGGTGATCTGGCCAACGACCTCACACCAGGGCTTGGAGTTGGTGATACCGCCCACCAGCTTAATCACATCTGCCTTGATTTCCAGCTCTTCCAGGAAGGCTTTCAGTCTTCTGGCGATGTTCTCCATGATGGCGCGGGCGATGTCGGGACGGCTATAGCCGCTGACATCCGTATTCTCATCCTCAATTACCAGGCCGTTGCAGCCCAGGGTAGCCTCAGCAGCCAGGCGGTCGAATTCCTTCACGGAAATATCGCCCAGGAAGAGGGTGGTATACTTATCAATGGTTTCTGCTACAGAAGTCATGGACTTCATGCCGCACCAATTTCCTTTGGGAGCCATGAAGGGATCCACAAGGATGCCCTTGGAATGGGGAATGTCGCGGGTAGCATAGGGGATGAATACAACCCAGGATGTACCGCAGGAAACCATGACATTGCTTTCATCAAACACACCGGCACCTCTGGCGGCGCTGGGATGGTCGAAGGTACCGGGGATAACGGGGGTGCCCACGTCAAGGCCGGTCTTCTCTGCCGCTTCCGCGGTCACCGTACCCAGAATGGAGCAAGCGTCCACGATGGGCGGGAGTTTGTCCTCGGTGAGGCCGAGAACATCCAGATGCTCTTTGCTGTATTTGCCGGCGGCCTGATCGATCAGGTAGAAGGTGGTACCCTGGGAGCGGGTAATGCCCCACGCACCGGTCAGCTTGTAATTCAGATACTCGATGTGCATGCAGACCATATCCGCATTCTCCAGTGCCTGCGGATTCGTTGCTTTCAGATAGCCCAGGGCAGACAGGGGGAAGGAGTCCAGCTTGGGCCAGCCAACGGTATTGTATACGGCCTCCTTACTCAGGGGAGCAAGCACCTTTTCGGTGATGGCGGGATCATAGGAAGTCTGCCAGCCGTACACGGGAGAGCTGCTCTTGCCGTCCTTGACGAGCATCAGATTTCCGCCCGCGCCGGATACACATACACCGGCGATCTTGTCCTCACCCTGCAGGGAGTCGGAGAGTTCTTTGATAACGGAAAAACAATTGTCACAGAAATCTTCCGCATTCAGAAGTTTCAGATCGTTTTCCCAGTAATAGGCATGTTTCTTGGTTTTTACGTTTTCTACTTTTCCGTCGCGGGACATCAGAACGCCCTTCACCGAAGAAGTTCCGATATCAAGACCAACAAAATATTCCATAATATTGCGCCTCCAAAGTTTATGTAATAGGAGCCATTCTATAACTTGGCTAAAGTTAATTATAAAATATATAACCAAATATGTCAAGTAAATAACGGCACAAATCCCATAATTCACCACGGCACCCTGCCCTTTTTCCGGGCGGAACCGGTGTACACATCACTTTTCGGCGGGAAGCGGATCGGCCTTTTTCGCGGCGAAATGTTCCTTTGTCAATTTCGTCACCACACCACATAGTCCCACCACACCGATCAGGTTGGGAATCGCCATCAGGCCGTTCATGGTTTCGGCGATGCTCCAGATCAGATCCAGACTGCCCACAGCACCCACAAAGGAAACGGCCACATACACGATGCGATAAATGAGGACGGCCCACTTGGAATTTTTGAACAGATAGGACACGCTCACTTCCCCATAGTACGCCCAGCCCAAAAGAGTGGATAGAGCAAAGAATATGGTGGACAGCGTAACAATGACGCGTCCGATCCCGGGGAGTATGGAATCAAAGGAAGCAATGCTGAGGGCCGCCCCATCCAGCGCGCCTGTCTCCCAAAGGCCGCTCGTCAGGATAATAAGCGCGGACAGAGTACAGATAACGATAGTGGTGAAGAACACCTCAAACATACCCCAAAGGCCTTGCCGTACGGGATCCTTGGCACTGGATGCGGCATGGGCCATGGGGGCGCTGCCCAAACCGGCTTCGTTGGAGAACACGCCCCGGGCAAATCCGTAGTGCATGGCGACCAGGATACCGTAACCGGCCGCACCGCCGGCTGCCGCCCGGAAATGGAATGCTTCGCGGAAAATGAGGGCGAATGCCGCGGGCACCTTCCCGATATTCAGAATCAGAGCCGCAACGGAGCAGCCCACGAAGAACACCGCCATAAAGGGCACCAGTTTCTCATTGACGGAGGCAATGCGGCGCATGCCGCCCAGAATCACGGCGGCGGCAATCACCACCAGGACTATACCGGTAATCCAGGGGGCTACGTGGAATGTGCTCTCGATCGCCACAGCAATGGAATTGGACTGGGTGGCGTTGCCGGTACCCAGACAGGCAATCATGGCAAAGACAGCGAACAGAGCCGCCAGCCACTTCAGACCCAAGCCGTTTTTGATGTAGTACATGGGGCCGCCCACCCACTCGCCCTTGTCATTCTTCTCCCGATATTTCAGGGAAAGAACGATCTCGGCGTATTTGGTGATCATACCCAAAAGCGCGCTGATCCACATCCAGAAGACCGCACCGGGGCCGCCGGCTACGATCGCCGTGGATAATCCGGCGATACTGCCGGTTCCGATGGTTCCCGCCATGGCGGTTGCCACCGCCTGAAACGGGCTGACACCGGCGGCGTCTTTTTGATGCTGGTTTTTGGAAAAGACACCGCAGATGGTGTTTTTCAGCATATAGCCAAAACGCCGGAACTGCAGAAAACCGGTTTTTACGGACAAAAACAATCCGGTTCCAATCAGAAGCGTGAGCATGACCGGTCCCCAGACAATGTCGTTGATAGCTGTGTTGATCGCGCGTAGTAATTCCATAATCAGTACCTGCACACCTTACACGGCGGTGTGATGAAAAATCAAGATATATCTTTTTCCTTATCGGGAAGCAGACACACATCCCGCTTGTTGGTGGACAGCACCACGGACGTTCGCGTCAGCGACACACCGCTGATGGATTTGACGCCGTTCAGAATACCCTCCAGCGTTTTTCCGCTGCCGGTGACTACTTTCAGAATAAAATCAAAGTCGCCGGCTATGTAGTAGCATTCCGCCACCGAGGTGTTTTCGTTGATCCGCCGGACAAAATTCTCATAGTGTTTGGGATGCTCCAGGCGGACGCTGATAAATGCGGTCAGATCTCTGCCCAGCGCGTTCTGGTTGATCAGGGTAGTATACTGCTGTATCACTCCGGAGTTCTCCAGTTTTTTGATTCGCTCAATAACGGCAGAGGTAGACAGATTGATCTTCGTTCCGATATTGGTGGCATTTTCCCGTGAGTTTTCTTTCAGACAGCATAAAATTTGATAATCGATTTCATCCATATGTAACACCCCCATGCGTATAATTATACAACCCCATTCAATAAAAGTAAATACTTCCAAAAATGTCCCCAAATATTTCGTTAAAATGCCGCATTGAAAGAAATATTTTTTTCGGCACCGTTGTTTTTGGCAGTTTTGCAGTAATTTTTATTGCGATTCGTTTGGATACACGGCGTTTTTATGGGGATTTTCACGAAACCGCGAATTATTTAACGGACGCAAAAAAGCGGCACATCCTGCGATGTGCCGCTTTGATTTGTGTTTCAGAGAATGATACAGATCAGTCCGCCGCTTCCCTCGTTGATGACTCTGGATAAAGTTTCACCCAGCTTCTGTCTGGCGTCGTCCGGCATATGCGCCAGCTTGGCGTGAAGTCCGTCGTTAACCAACTCGTACAGCGAACGGCCGAACAGATTGGATTCCCAGATCTGTTTGGGATCCTCCTCAAAATCCCGCAAAAGATTGCGCACCAGCTCCTCGGACTGCTGTTCCGTCCCCACAATGGGATTGATCTCCGTCTCAATGGACGCCCGGATCATATGGACCGACGGTGCAGACGCCCGCAGACGAACCCCGTATCCGCCCGCCTGCTTGACGATCTCCGGCTCCTCCAATCGGAGGGAATCCACATCCGGCATGACGATGCCGTATCCGTTGGCATCCAATTCTCTTATGGCCTCGGCATATTTATCGTATTCCCGCTTTGCGTCGGTAAGAGAACGGAGCACGCAGAGCAATTCCCTCTCCCCGTGGATATCCAGCCCCGTCAACTCGCCGATGATGGAATAGTACAGGGAATCCGGCAGTGCCAGCCGCACCTGCGCCTTGCCGCTGCCCAGATCGATCTGTTCTGCCTCGGCGGACACGGTGTATTCCGTCCCGCCGCTTCCCTTCACTGACTCTGTGAGAGCCTCCGCCAGTGCGTCGGTATACATCCCGGGCACCTGCCCCACTTTGGTCACGGTGCGAGCGGTTTTCAGCGCCGCATCCTCGATGGCAGCACATAGCCAATGATCCGCCCCCAAGGCGGAAGTCCACCCGGGCATACGCAAGGCAATCTCCCGGATGGGGAACTCCATCAGGAGCATGTGCAAAATGTGCGAGATATCCTCCCCGTTCAATTCCAGACAGTTCACGAGAGCCACGGGCGCACCGTATTTTTTCTCCAGATCCATGGCCAATGCCTCCGCCCGGGCGGAGTCCGGCTCGGCGGAATTGAGGATCACGGCGAAGGGCTTGCCGATGGATTGCATTTCCCGGGCCACCCGCTCCTCCGCCTCCAGATAACTGTCTCTGGGAATATCTCCGAAGGTGCCGTCGGTCGTCACCAGCATCCCGATGGTGGAGTGTTCCAGGATCACCTTGCGGGTGCCCGTTTCCGCCGCCTCATCAAAGGGCACGGCCTCCTCGGACCAGGGCGTATGGACCATGCGCGGGGTGCCGTTTTCCGTATTTCCGATGGCATCGGGCACCAGATACCCCACGCAATCGATCATGCGCACGTTTACCCGTCCGCACTCCCCCACACTGATCTGCACCGCCTCGTCGGGGATGAATTTTGGCTCGGTGGTCATCACGGTCCGCCCGCCCGCGCTTTGGGGCAATTCGTCCCGGGCACGCTTTTTATCGTGCTCACCGGCAATATTGGGAATGACCACCGTTTCCATGAATTTTTTGATGAATGTGGATTTGCCGGTACGCACGGGGCCCACCACGCCGATATAAATATCGCCGCCTGTGCGCGTTGCTATGTCCCGGTAGATTTCTGAACCTGTCATACTGTTTCCTCCGCATCTGTTTCTTAGGTTTGTACATCTTTATGCGAATGGAATCGGAAATATGACAAGCCGTATTTTTAAGATTTGTTTAAAAACACCTTGACAAAGCCGAAGCAATCCTGTACAATGACAGCAGATACGGAGGTGTACGGATTATGACGGAAGCACAACGACTGAAAAACATGGAAGTTCCCGCAGGCAAGGTGGACTTGGTTCTGGACACCGATGCGTTCAATGAAATCGATGATCAATTTGCCATCGCTTATACACTGCGTTCCTCGGACAAATGCCATCTGCGTGAGATCTACGCCGCGCCCTTTTTAAACAAGAAGGTGGTGTCGGCTGAGGAAGGCATGGAAGCCAGCTACAATGAGATTCTGAAGATTCTGGATCTGGCAGGATGCGGTGAGATGAAGGATCGAACCTATCGCGGCTCTACCCGCTTTATGGCGAGCGAGGATGAGCCTGTGGACTCCCCCGCCGCCCGTGCGCTGATCCAGTTGTCCGCGGAGTACTCGGCGGAGAATCCCCTGTACGTAGTGGCACTGGGTGCCATCACCAACGTGGCATCCGCTCTGCTGCTGGATCCCACGCTGAAGGAACGGATCGCTGTAGTGTGGTTGGGCGGCCAATCCATCCACTGCGCTAACAATCGGGAATTCAATCTGCGGCAGGATGTGGCCGGTGCCCGGGTGCTCTTCGGATGCGGCGTGCCGCTGGTGATCCTTCCCTGCGCGGAGGTGGTACAGGCCTTCACCGTCAGCGGACCGGAGTTGGAATACTGGCTGGCCGGTAAGAATCCGCTTGCGGATTATCTGGCGAAGAATACCATCCGCGAGGCGGAATCCTACGCCAAAGGAACCGCATGGACCCGTCCCATCTGGGACGTAACCGCGGTGGCGTGGCTGCTCAACGAAGGAGATCGGTTTATGACATCCTACATGATACCGGCGCCGATCCCGGAATACGATCACCATTACGCATTTGATCACACGCGGCATCTGATCCGCTATGTGAACTGGATCCGACGGGACGCTTTGATGACGGATCTGCTGACCAAACTGGCACGATAACGCAAAAACGCTTGGAGAAACCTCCAAGCGTTTTCTTTTAGAATGTCCCAATTCGTGTTCCCGGTAGAGACCACAGTACACAAAAGGCTCCCCTGTGCAAGGGGAGCTGTCAGCTAAAAGGCTGACTGAGGGGTTGTATATACTCGATTTTGACAATCCCTCCGCCCCTTCGGGGCACCTCCCTTTACACAAGGGAAGCTTTGCTTTTGTTCCCGGCAGTGGGAACACCAAAGGCAATGGGAAGTTCAGAACAAGGTTAGCTGATTGGTGGCGGTCAAGCCTTTCAGCACGCCGTTGCGTTCCAGGATCTCCACAACGGTCTTGGATATACCCGCCTCCCGTTTCAAGGCCTCAATGGAATAGATCTCCTTCTCATCGCGGCAGCGCATGATGTTATCCGCCGCGGTCTCGCCCAAGCCCGGCAGGGAGCCGAAGGGCAAGCGGATCTTTCCGTTTTCCGGCACAAATTTGCGGGCGTGGGATTTCTGCAGATCCACGGGAAGGAAGGAGAATCCCCGCTGATAATACTCGTTGACCAGCATCAGGGCGTTGTAGATTTCCACATCCTTCTGGAGCAGTTCGTTCTTTCGCTTTTTCAGATCCATCATGGTATCGTACACGTATTTCTTGCCGCGCATGACGATCTCGGAATCGAATCCGCCGGGTGCGGCAGAGAAATAGCCGGCGTAGAACTCCACGGGATAGTAGACCTTATACCACATGAGGCGCAAGGCATCGATGGCATAGGCCGCCGCGTGGGCCTTGGGGAACATGTAGCGGATCTTCTGCAGCGAATCGATATACCACTGGGGCACGCCCTGCTCTACCATGGTGGACATCATATCCTCGGGGATCTTGGATCCCTTTTTGTTTTTGCGAACGAACTCCATGATTTTGAAGGCTTTGCCCTTCTCGACGCCGTATTTCTGGATCAGCGTCAGCATGATGTCGTCACGGCACCCGATTACCTGGGAGACGGTACAAACGCCGTCCCGGATCAGATCCTGGGCATTGCCCACCCACATTCCCGTTCCGTGGGTCAACCCCTCGATCTGCAACAGATCCGCAAAGTTTTTTGGCTGTGCTTCCATGAGAATATCCCGGCTCAGTTTTGTTCCCATCTCGGGCAAGCCGAGGGTGGATGTCTTGGAATCGATCTGCTCCGGGGACACGCCGATAGGCTCAGTGGAAGTGAATCCCTGATAGGTGATGGGATCCGTCAGGGGCACATCCAGGATATTGATGCCGGAGAACTCCTCCATCCGCTTGTACTTGGTGGGAATATCGTGTCCGAGGATATCCAGCTTGAGGATGGTATCGTGGAGATAGGTAAAGGCGAAATGGGTGGTGATGATATCGGAATCTGCCTTGTCCGCAGGATGCTGGATGGGAGTGAAGTCGTAGATATCGTACTCCTGGGGCACAACGATGATCCCGCCGGGGTGCTGACCCGTGGTACGCTTGGTGCCGAGGCATCCGCCGATCAAGCGCTCCATCTCCGCCCGGTTGACGGAGATGCCCTTATCCTCCAGAAAATGAGCCGTATAGCCGAAGGCGGTCTTATCCGCCAACGTACCAATGGTGCCGGCCTTGAAGGCCTTTCCCGCACCGAACAGCACTTCCGTGAACTTATGGGCATCCGCCTGCACGTCGCCGGAGAAGTTCAGATCGATATCCGGCGTTTTATCGCCGTAGAAGCCAAGGAACGTTTCAAAGGGAATATCGTGGCCGTCCCGGACCATATCCGTGCCGCACGCGGGGCAATCCTTCGGCGGCAGATCGAAGCCGGAGCCTACGGAGCCGTCCTCCACAAATTCCGTATGGCGGCAATGGGGACAGCGGTAGTGGGGCGGCAGGGGATTGACTCGGGTGATTCCCGCCATGGTGGCGGCGAAGGAAGATCCCACAGAGCCGCGTGAGCCCACCTGATAGCCCTTGGATTCGCTGTTTTCCACCAGCTTGCGGGCGATGATATACATAATGGCGAATCCGTTTTTGATGATGGAATCCAATTCACGGGACAGCCGGGCGGACACCTGCTCCGGCAGGGGATCGCCGTACAGTGTCTTGGCCAACTCCCAGCATTTATTCGTCAACTCTTCCTCCGCGCCGTCGATGTGGGGCGGATAGTTCCCCTCGGGAATGGGTCGGACCTTCTCGATCATATCGGAAATCATTTTGGGATTCTCAATAACGATCTCCCGGGCGGTTTCGGGATCCAGATAGTCAAATTCAGAGAGCATTTCCTCCGTGGTGCGGAAGTACAGCTCCGTGATCTTATCCGCGTCGGAGAACTTCATACCGGAGAGGATGATGCGTCGGAAGATCTCGTCCTCCGGATCCAGATAGTGGGCGTCGCAGGTGGCCACCACCGGCTTGCCCAACTTCTTACCCAACTCGATGATCTTGCGGTTCAGATCCTGCAGCGCGGCGTCGTCCGCCACCTTTCCCTGCTCCACCAGGAAGCGGTTGTTGGAAATAGGCTGTACCTCCAGGTAATCGTAGAAGGAGGCGATCTCCTCCAACTCATTCTGGGGTTTGCCCTCCAGGACCGCAGTGAACAGCTCTCCCGCCTCGCAGGCGGAGCCGATGATGAGTCCCTCTCTCAGCTCCATCAGGCGAGTTTTGGGGATTCGCGGGTTCCGTCGGTAGTATTTGAGGAAGGAATCGGACACCAGCCGGTAGAGATTCTTCAGTCCGACGGAATTTTTCACCAGAATGATCTGGTGGTAGGTTTTCAGTTTCAAAGGATCGGAGCGGCTGCTCATGGCCGTATTCAGCGCATCCATGGTGCGGATGCCCTCGTCCGCCAGCTTGTCGACCATTTTCTGATAGATCATAGCCAGCATCTCCGCGTCATCAGAGGCACGGTGATGATTGAACTCGCCCAGTTTGAAATAGGTAGCCAGGGTGTCCAGTTTGTGCTTATTCAGTTCGGGATTCACATAACGGGACATGGCCACCGTGTCCAGATAGCCGTTGGTAAAGGGGATCCCCTGATCCTCGGCGGCTTTGCGGATGAAGCTGATGTCAAATCCCGCGTTGTGGGCCACCAGCATCCGATCGCCCACGAAGGCCAGAAATTCCGGCAGAACTTCCTCGATGGGACGTTCGTTTCTGACCATCTCATCGGTGATGCCGGTCAGACGGACGATCTCCTCGGGAATTTCCACGCCGGGGTTGACCAGCGAATTGTACACTTCCAGCACCTGTCCGTCCTTGGCGCGGACAGCACCGATTTCGGTAATTTTGCAGGTCTGGGGAGACAGGCCGGTGGTCTCGATATCGAACACCACCACTTCCTCCTGCAGATCGGACACGCCCTTGCCGTACACGGCCCGGGCGGTATCGTCCACAAAATACGCCTCCACGCCGTAGATGACCTTCATGCCCAGCTTTTCCGCTTTGAGCATGGCGGTGGGGAATGCCTGCAGATTGCCGTGATCCGTGATCGCTACGGCTTCGTGTCCCCAGCGGTGAGCGGTTTCCACCACTTCCTCCGGCTTGGCCGTGGCATCCATGGCGGACTGGCAGGTATGCAGATGCAATTCGATTCGCTTCTCGGGGGCGCTGTCCTCCCGCTTGATCTGCTTCACTTTTTGCACATCGGCATACTGCAGATAGATCTCACCGTCGAACTTGTCCACCTTCACGTCCCCGCGGACAGCGATGGCGGATCCGGTTTTGAAAATACCGAACAGTTCGTCCTGTGCGTCCTCGGTGATTTGCGTTTTGATAAAAATCGACGAATCCCGATCGGTCAGACCGATGTTGACAGCCAATTTACTGCTGTTCCGGATCTCCTTGGTGGTGGAACCGAACACGGTACCGAGGACGGTGACACATTTATCGGTAGATTGGAGGGAACGGATCGGCACGGGATTTTCCACCACGAAGCCGTCGCCCACCAGCACCTCAGGCGCGGACACATCAAACTTCATGCGGCCACTTTGTACGATGCCCTCGCCGATGACAGCGGATTCGGCACTTCCCTCAAAGAGGGAGTTCACACGGGTGAGATTGGGCTTGTCCGCCGATGCATTTCCATCGGTGGGAGCGGCGGCTTCCGCCGCACGGGCCGCGGCTGCGGCGGCCTGGCGGGCGGGAATCTGGGCGGCTTCTTCCCGAAGCCACGCTTCCCTGGCCGCTTCGTAATCCTTATAATGATCAGCATAATCGGCGGCCTGCACAATCTTTACCGTGCGCTCCACGCCGAACTCACTGCGGATAATGCCTGTCAGGATCTCGCCGGTTTTGGCCAGATCCAGCAAATTGATCCCGCCCTGCAAAAAGGGGATGCGGATCTCAATGATATCGCCGTTTTCCACGATTTCATACCGATCAAAAAAGCCGTTGACCACACTGCCGATGCGCTTGGCCTCACACAGCACCTCATCCATATACGATGTGGTAAACAACTCAGAGGGATAATGGGGGAATAGGCGAATGGAATTCTGGCCGTAGAACTCCGTCAGCGCCGCCTCCGTTTCATACAGAACGGCTTTGCGGAACAGTTTGGGGAGGGTGAAGTTGACCTCCACCATCTTGAGTTCCTGGGCGGCGCGGATGCGCACATTTTCCGCCAAGGCAAACAACTCACGCTGTGCCCGGGACACGGGCATATAGCGTGAGAAGTATTCACCAAGTGTTCTTTTTTTCTTTTCCACAGCCATTATGTATTCTCCGATGCGGCAGCAAGAAATTGATGGGTTTCCTGGAGAAGGCGTTCCACAATCTGATCTTCCTCTACGCGGCACACCGTCTCGCCGTGGCGGAACAGAACGGCAAATCCGTCCCCGCCGGCGATGCCGAAATCCGCATCCCGCGCTTCGCCCGGGCCGTTGACCACGCATCCCATGACGGCAACTTTGACGGTCTTTCCTTTGGTATCGATGGTCTGTGCCGCTTCCTTGAAACGGGCGGCCAGGCCGATCAGATCGATTTTAGTCCGGCCGCAGGTGGGACAGGAGATGACCTCCACCCCGCCCCGGGTATCCAAACCGAAGATGCGAAGCAGTTCCCGTCCGGCACGGACTTCCTCTACCACGTCGGCGGTGAGGGATACGCGCAAGGTATCCCCGATACCATCCGCCAGCAGAGCGCCGATACCGGCGGCATTTTTGATGAGGCCGGTGTAGGAATCCCCTGCCTCCGTCACGCCCAGATGCAAGGGATAGGAGCATCCCTGTGCCGCCAGGCGGTACACTTCCACGGAATCCTGCACGGAGGAGGTCTTCAGGGACAAAACGATATCGGAAAAGCCAAACTTCTCCAGCATTTCCGCCTGGGAAAAGGCGGACTCCACCAGCGCCTGCGGCGTGGGACGTCCGTAGGCTTTCCGCAGATCGGCGGCGAGAGATCCGCCGTTGACGCCGATGCGGATGGGGATGCCGGCCGCACGGCAGGCCTCTGCCACCTCGCGGACCTTCCACTCCGCCCCGATATTGCCGGGGTTGATGCGGATTTTGGACGCGCCGGCTTTCACGGAAGCCAGTGCCAATGTATAATCAAAATGGATATCGGCCACCAGGGGAATCGTGACCCCCCGCTCCCGCAGATAGCGGAAAGCCTCCGCCGATTCGGTATCCGGCACAGCCAGACGGACAATATCGCATCCCGCCTGCACCAGCCGCTCGGTAAGAGCATAAGCCGCCGGGAAATCGTGGGCGGGCGTATTCAGCATGGACTGCACCGGGATCGGCGCACCTCCGCCGATCGGCACATCGCCTGCGCGTATGGCGCGGCTGACTCTTCTTTCTTTCATAATTACCTCGTTTATCGTAGCAGCCCGATAATATCCTTGAATGTGATCAGCACCATGGCCAGCATAAGGACAGCCAGACCGGCGAAGTGGATATATCCCTCGATCCGCGCGGGAACCGGCTTGCGGCGGATGCCCTCGATCAAAAGAAACACGAGCCGTCCGCCGTCCAGCGCAGGCAGGGGCAGCAGATTCATAATGCCCAGATTCATACTGATGACCACCGCCAGATAGACCAGGCTGGACAGGCTGGTGGAGGCGGCTTCCGTCATGGCCTGGGTAACGCCCACGGGGCCGGACACGGCTTCCATGCCGTACCGTCCGCTGACCAGATCGTACAGGGATTCCCAAATCATTTTGATGGTGGAAACGGAGCGAACGCAGGCGTGCTTCAGGACAGCCAAAGGCGTTTTTGCCTCCGCATAAGGAATGAAATCCACGTTGCCGAAGACAACGCCGCTATCGGTGATGGTGGGGAAAACCACATCGGAGACGGTGATCTCACTGCCGTCTCGCACAACGGTGATATCGATGGGCTCCACGCCCTTGCGCATGATTTCGTAGAGCAGATCATTGAAGGTATACACGCGGGTGCCGTCCACCGCGGTGATCTGATCCTTCGCCTGCAGATACTGCACGCTGGTGCTGTTTTCATCAAAGGAATGGATGGTGGTGGACGGAAGTGCCTTCGCTGTGGCCACCAGGATGCCCATCACCAGAATACCCGCCACCAGATTGACGGTGGCACCGGCGGCGGTGATGATAAACCGCTGCCACACGGGCTTTTTATTGAAAGCGTTGGGATCATCGGACTCCTCATCCTCCCCGGCCATGCTGACAAAGCCGCCGAAGGGGAGCAAGCGGAGCGAATAGGCGATGCCCGTCTTTTTCGATGTATGAGAAAGGATTTTCGGTCCCATGCCGATGGCAAATTCGTACACGGTCACATGGAACAAGCGGGCAAAGAGGTAGTGTCCCGCTTCGTGAATCAGAATGAGAATTCCGAAAATAAAAATCGCGAGAAGAATGTATAAAAAGGTCATGGGTATATCCACCTTTCTATTTTGCGCTGATCTCAGCGCGTGTATTTTTTCAGAATTTGCCGGGCCGTATCCCGGGCGGTCTGCTCTGCTGTGTAGATATCCTCCACGCAGGCGGGCTCATAGTCTCCGGTGCGCTCCAGCGTTTCCATCACCACGTCGGCCATGGTATTCAGCGAGATTTTATCCTGCAAAAAGGCCTCCACGGCCTCCTCATCGGCGGCTACCAGGGCCGCAGGCACGATACCGCCGCGGCGGATGGCATCCCGCGCCGTATCCAGCAGAGGAAATGTCTTTGTATCGGGTGCGTGGAAGGTGAGGGATTGCAGCGCAGCGAAATCCAGCCCCGGCGCATCCACCCACGCACGGGTGGGATAGGAGGCGGCATAGCGGATGCAGGAACGCATATCCGGTGCGCCCAGCTGGGCGATAACCGTATTATCAATATACTCCACCATAGAGTGAATTATACTCTGGCGGTGGACAAGCACGTCAATCTGATCCACGGACACGCCGAACAGGCGCACCGCTTCGATGACTTCAAATCCCTTATTCATGAGGGTGGCGCAGTCGATGGTGATTTTCGGTCCCATCTTCCAGGTGGGATGGGCCAGGGCCTGGGCGGGCGTGACTTTCTCAAGTCCGTCCCGATCCATGCCGAAAAAGGGGCCGCCCGAGGCGGTCAGCAAAATCCGGCGGACGATGGGCGAGCCGCTGCATCCGTTTGCCTGTACGGCACCGGAGGCGGCCAGGCACTGAAAAATGGCGCTGTGCTCGCTGTCCACGGGGATCAGCTGTCCCCCGCTCTGCTTCAGGGCGTCGTAAATCTTATCACCGGCGACAATAATGGCCTCTTTATTGGCCATGCCGATTCGGGCACCGCTTTCGGCAGCCGCCATAGCGGACGGCAGTCCCGCCAGACCGGCGATGGAATGGATGATCAGATTCGCGCCGCATTCGGCGATGCCGCGGCATACCGCGTCCTTACCGCCGTAAACACGGATATTCTCCCCAGCCAAGGCGAGACGGAGGTCATTGGCGGCCGCTTCGCTGTCCATGGTGCAGATATCTGGTTTATGAAGCCGTGCCTGCTCGGCCACGGTTTTGGCATCCCGGCCGGCGGCCAGCATTACGATACGGCATCCCATGGTGCTCAAGGCATCGATGGCCTGGGCACCCACGCTGCCGGTACTGCCAAGGATAGCCACCCGCAAGGGATTCTCCTTCGGGGAAACGAAGGGCTGTAATCCGGTATTCTCTATCATTGAAACAACTGAATTCCTTTTACAAGTTCACTTAAAATCACGACAAGCGGCACGACACCGAGCACGCTGTCAAAACGGTCCAGGATTCCGCCGTGTCCCGGCAGGATGAATCCGTAGTCCTTGATGCCGTACTTGCGCTTGATGTGGGACATAATCAGATCGCCAATCTGGGAAACCACGGCGATCACCGCACCGATCAAAGCAAGGGCGCCGTAACTGACGGCGGTGATCTCACCGATGAAGGTTTTCAGAATAAATCCGTACAGCATGGCCGCCAGGG
Source organism: Eubacteriales bacterium (assembly GCA_045539595.1). Classification (GTDB taxonomy): domain Bacteria; phylum Bacillota; class Clostridia; order Oscillospirales; family CAG-272; genus SIG701. The sequence goes on from JAZQFQ010000058.1 coordinate 69,346, forward strand.
CGCAGAACACCACGCCGCCGATGGCACCCTCCACGGTTTTATTGGGGCTCACATCGGGGATCAGTTTATGCCGGCCGAAAAGCCGTCCGCAGAAATAAGCAAACACATCGGATATCCACGGGCCGTACAGGGTGAGTATGAGGAAATACAATCCGAAATCCCGATCCCGCAAAAGCACCAGCGCGCCAAAGGACGCAATTATGTAGAAAACGGTGGTATAGGAGGAGAATACTTCTTCCAACCCCAATTTTCCGTGAGAAAATACGCTGACGGCAAACAGGTAGATGAGATAGCAGAACATGGCGATCATAAAGATCAGAAGCATGTCGTGGGGAGTGCTGTGATACCGCAAGGCAAACGGAAATGCGGCCGCCATCAACAATGCCGGAGCCGCGATGGCCATCTTGCCCCTCGTGCCCACACAGCCAAGCATTTCAAACACGGCCATGAAGCTCATAGCGGCAACGAACGCAGGCCAGGCAACGGTATGGGAAAGAAGGCACAGCGGTGCTGTCACCAATATAATAAATATTGCTGTTATTACTCTTGTACGCATGGAATCACCTTCCGCTAATTATTGATCGTATCATCACACGCCGCCGTAACGACGTTTCCGATGGGAAAATTCCTCGACGGCCGCGCGAAGATTTTCCTCGTGGAAATCGGGCCACAGCACATCGGTGAAGTACAACTCCGCATAGGCGGCCTGCCACAACAGGAAATTGGACAGGCGGTATTCCCCGGCAGTACGGACGATCAGATCCGGGTCGGCGCAATGGCCGGTATACAGGGCCGCGGACAAGTCCGCCTCCGTGATCTCGCCGCCCCGCTCCGCCAGTTGGCGGCAGGCATGAACCAACTCGGCCCGTCCGCCGTAATTCAAGGCGATATTGAGAAGGGAGCGATTGTCTTTGGTCAACTGCTCCAGTTCAGTACATTTGGCGGCCAGGGCCGGTTTCAAACCGGACTTATCCCCCAAAAAGACATAGCGGATGCCGTTTTCGTCATTGGATTCCTTTGCCTCGGCGATAAACCGATCCAGCAGCTGCATGATCGCGTTGACCTCCAAGGCGGGACGCTTCCAGTTTTCGGTGGAAAACGCGTACACGGTGACGGCGTGAATGCCGATATCGCCGCACAGGCGGACGATCGATTTCAGATTGTCCGCGCCGGCCCGGTGGCCTGCCTCCCGGGGCAGATTCTGCCGGGTGGCCCAGCGGCCGTTGCCGTCCATAATGAAGGCGATGTGCCGCAGGGAGGTTTTCTCCACGGTTTCACGCAAAGCGATTATCTCATGTTGTTCCATCATCATTCAAAAAGATCCTCCTATAGCAACAAACGCCCCGGCCGCCGCAAAAGCGTACAGTGCCAAGGCGATTGCGCAGATGGATACGGAACCGTATCCATCAGATCTCCATAATTTCCTTGTCTTTTTTCGCAGTGATCTCGTCCACCATCTTGATGTACTTATCCGTCAGATCCTGTACGGACTTCTCAGACTGCTTCTGCTCATCCTCGTTCATCTCGGACGCCTTCTTCATTTCCTTGCACTTGTCGTTGGCCTCACGGCGGATGTTACGCAGCGCTACCTTAGTGTCCTCGCCCATCTTAGAGATCTGCTTCTTCAATTCCTTACGGCGCTCCTCCGTCAACTGGGGGAACAGCAGGCGAATCACCTTACCGTCGTTGGAAGGAGTGATGCCCACATCGGATGCCAGAATGGCCTTCTCGATGGGCTTGTTCAAAGAGGCATCCCACGGGGTGATGGTCAGAGTTCTTGCGTCGGAAACGTTTACGTTTGCCACACTGCTGATGGGAGTGGGGGTTCCGTAGTAATCCACGTTCACGCGGGATAACACGGCGGCGTTGGCGCGGCCTACGCGGACGCTGCCCAGATTATCTTCGTAAACCTCGATTGTTTTCTTCATTTTGCTCTCATACACTTTGGTGTCCAGTTTCATTTCTGTACTCCTCCTTTGACTATTGTTCCGAGCGTTTCGCCCATAATTACCTTGGAAATATTCTCCGGATCGTCCAGACCGAAGATGTGGATCGGCATCTTATTTTCCATCGCAAAAGCGGTGGCGGTGATATCGATGGCGGTCAGATGGTTATCCAGAATATACATATACTCCACTTCGCGGAGCGGGGTAGCCGTGGGATCCACACGGGGATCGGCGGTATAGATGGCGTCGATGTTCTTGGCCATCAGGGTAACGTCCGCGCCGATTTCCGCCGCACGAAGTACCGCGGCGGTATCCGTGGAAAAGAACGGGGCACCGGAGCCGCCGGCCAGGATGACAACGCTTCCCTTTTCCAAATACTCCACGGCTTTATCGCAGAGGTAAGGCTCGGTGAACGTTTCCATCATGACGGGAGTCATAACATGGGCATCCAGCCCTGCACGAACCAAAGCGTCTTTCATACCGATGGAGTTGATGACGGTAGCAAGCATTCCCATATGGTCCGCGCGGGTACGATTCACATCGGTTCCCTTGGCCCCGCGCCAGATGTTGCCCGCGCCGATGACGATAGCCACCTGCACGCCGGACTCCACACAGCGTTTGATCTGATCGACCACGGTATCCATATAAGCAAAATCCAGAATGGATGCAGCGTCATTCTTCAAAGCTTCCCCAGACAATTTCAAAAGCACACGACGATAAACGGGTGTCGGCATGACAACGCCTCCTTAGATAATATAACACATATATTTTACTCCGAAATAACGGATTTGTAAATACACTTCGTAAAATTCGCAAAAAAACCCGTCGGCATAGGATTGCCGACGGGCTGTAAGGCAATTATTTCTTCATCATGCTGGCAATTTCTTCAGCGAAATTGTCTTCCTTCTTCTCCAGGCCTTCGCCTCTCTCGTAGATGGAGAAGCCCTTGATGGCGATGTTGCCGCCGAACTCCTTAGCGCATGCAGCCACATACTGGGAAACGGACATATTGTCGTCCTTGATGTAGGACTGCTCGGTCAGGCAGTTCTTCTCGTAGAACTTGTTCATCTTACCCATGATCATCTTCTCGAGGATGTTCTCGGGCTTATTTGCGTTCTTGGGATCGTTCTTCATCAGGGTGAGCTGGATCTGCTTCTCAGCTTCCAGATCAGCTGCGGGAACGGACTCCTTGTTCAGGTACAGAACGGGCATTGCAGCAACCTGCAGAGCGATGTTCTTAGCGAACTCAGCGAAGCCGGGGTTTGCTACGCAAACGTCGTCTGCCTCGAAGTTGATGATAACACCGGTGGTGCCCTTACCGTGGATATAGGTGCTCAGAACACCGTCAACGATCAGGAAGCGGCGGATGTTCATGTTCTCACCGATGGTGAAGATCATGTCCTTCAGCTTGCCTTCTACGGTGAAATCGGAATCGGGATAAGGCAGTGTGTTCAGAGCGGCTACGTCAGCCGGTCTGTGTGCGATGATGGTCTTCAGAAGGCCGCGAACGAACTCCTGGAACTTCTCATTCTTAGCAACGAAGTCGGTCTCAGCGTTAACTTCGATCATAGCGGCGGTCTTGCCATCCTCAGAGAGCATGATATCTACAACGCCCTCGGAAGCGATACGGGTTGCCTTCTTAGCGGCAACAGCCAGACCCTTCTCGCGGAGAACCTTTACTGCCTCGTCAAAATCACCATTGGAAGCGGTGAGTGCCTTCTTGCACTCCATCATGCCGCAGCCGGTCTGCGCGCGGAGATCGGCTACCATTTTAGCGGTAATAGCTGCCATTGTTATATCCTCCGTATATTTAACGATTAGTTGTTAGCGTCTTCAGCTGCTTCAGCCTCGGTGGCTTCTGCCTCAGCCTCGGTGAGCTGCTCACCCTGCTTGCCCTCGATAACAGCGTCAGCGAGAACAGAGGAGATCAGGCGGATAGCGCGGATTGCGTCATCGTTACCGGGGATGATGTAGTCGGCGTCATCGGGATCGCAGTTGGTGTCCACGATAGCGATAACCGGAATACCCAGTTTCTTCGCTTCCATAACAGCGTTGTGCTCCTTGCGGGGGTCAACGATGAAGATAGCGGAAGGCAGGCCCTGCATGGTCTTGATACCGCCCAGATTCTTCTCCAGGTTGTACATTTCCTTCTGGAGCTGTGCCACTTCCTTCTTGGGAAGCATATCGAAAGTGCCGTCCTCCTGCATCTTTTCCAGAGCGTTCAGACGGTTGATGCTCTGACGGATGGTCTTGTAGTTGGTCAGCATACCGCCGAGCCAACGAACGTTTACGAAATACATACCGCAGCGCTCAGCCTCTTCGCGAATCGCATCAGCTGCCTGCTTCTTGGTGCCAACGAACAGTACGGTGCCGCCCTGAGCAGCAACGTCGCGGACGTACATGTACGCCTCTTCAAACTTCTTGATGGTCTTCTGCAGGTCGATGATGTAGATGCCGTTACGCTCGGTGAAGATGTACTCAGCCATCTTGGGGTTCCAGCGTCTGGTGTGGTGACCGAAATGTACACCGGCTTCCAGAAGCTGCTTAATGCTTACAATTGCCATGATTTTATTCTCCTTACGGTTATTTTCCGCCACGCGAAAGCGTCTGAACTGCAAGCCGTAGGCCCGGTAAACTTTCTCTTTACCGCGCAGCACCGTCAGGCGCCGTCACAAGCGTGTGTGTGCTATGCACATATTTGCGCATGCTCCAGTATTTTACCACATTATAGGATATAATGCAACGCATTTTTTACTATTCACAAAATATTTACAATTATAGATAAAAAAAGGAACCCGCCTTACGCGGGTTCCTGTAAAAACCTTATTCGTCGATCTGACCGCCGTTGCCCAGATAGAACTCTCTGTAGTAAGAAGAGAGACTTTCGGGCTCGTCTTTGTTGATCAGTTTCGCAACGGTTTCGTTGGTAGCGATCTCTTTTCTCAAATCCGTCAGGGCTGCCGCGAACTCGTCAGCGGTCATAGCCTCAATGCGATCATATACGTCTTTGGAAAGGCGGGCCAACTCCTCATAATCGGCTTTATTGGCTTCTGTAAGGAAGGTGGATGCATCAAATCCGAGGAAAGGATCCACCTGAGCAGCCAGATTCTGCACCTTACCATACTCCCAATACTCACGAGAAACGCCGGGAGCGGGATAGGTCATATACACGTTACCGGTTTCCACCAGGTTCATCTTATAATCGTCGCTGATTACATCGATTACTTCCGTATTCTCCGGATTGACGCGCCAATGAATATCCTCCACACCGTACTGCAGGATCGTACGCAGTTCGGGATCGGTATTCAAAGCGGTGATGATTTCCATGGAACGGCTCACATCTTTCGTATAGGTGCTGACAGCGAACATGGAATTGTACACTTCTTCAACGGTAAACAGGGGAGCCTGATATACCTTTACATAATAATCTTCCTCATACTCGGCAAGAACGGACGCGTCGCCGGAGATAACACCGACACCGAACTCTTCCACCTTTGTGGGATCAGCTGCAAAGCAGTCCGCCTCTTTCAGAGCCTTCATCATATGAATGGTATCGGAATAGCCCTTGATACCCAGGGTGCTTCTGGGCATACAGAAGGTAAGCAGAGTGGAAGATGTGGGGATCTGAGAAGAAATCAGGGAGAACGCGTTATCCTGCTCCATCGACCAGTACTTCATACCGGAGGCCTCCACGGGTGCCAGCATGGGAACTACGTCGGTACGTGCCTTTACGTCCAGGATGAAATCCTTGCACTTAACCAGAGTGTTCAGATCATCGGGATTCCAGTACAGTTCATCCACCAGGCGCTTATTGACCAGCAGATACTTATATTCGCCCACCACATGGTTGTTGGGGATGGCAAAGGTAGTGCCGTCAAACTTGACGCTGCTGAGGAATGTGGGATAGATATACTGATTCAGAATCTTGGAATTACCGGTCAACTCGGAATCCAGCTCGGACAGAGCTTCTCTGTCGATATAGGAAACGTAATTGTCATATCCGCGAACCAGGAAAATATCCATCTGATATTCGCCCACCTTGGGATACTTGAGAATCTGCATACCGATATCGTTGACGTATGTATCCTCACCTTCGGGAGCGGTGGTCTCGGGAGCGGTAGTTTCAGGAGCGGTAGTGATACCCTGCGCAGCGAGAGAAGCGGCTTCTTTTCTCTTACGGGCAGCCTCTTCCTCCTCGAAAGCGATATGCTCTTCGATCTCGGTAATGCGAGCCTCGATGGCAGCGTCGTACTTATCGCGGGGAATCGCGTGCAGTTCGATGGCCGTCTCAAACTTCGCCTTGGTGATTTTATTGATTGCCTCCTCTACGGCAAGGATTGCTTCTTCGGTGGTATCCTCATCGGTGGGCACCCACAGGGTCAGGGTAACCGTGGACAAAGATGAGCCGTCCGTTTCGGTGCTTTCTACCGTCTTGTCGCCGGATTGATCCGAGCAGCCGGCAAAAGCGAAACAGGAAAACACTGTCACAAACGCCAGCAGGAGACATGCAAGTTTTCTTTTCATTTAGGGATCCTCCTCAATATCATTGCGCAGACAAAAAACTGCCACTCAATCTTAAAATATTTTACACGATTTTGCCTCATATGTCAAGCAATATTTCGCTCCCGACGGGGCAAAACCACACTCTTTCGCACGAAGCCATTCACACATCGTGCACATTTTTTGTAGCAAATCAACGAAAACGCAAGGGGCTTTTTGGGCAATACCCCCTTCGTTTTGGTCACTTACCACAACAGAAAATCGCACAAACCGTGCACATTTACCAAAAGAATCCGAATGGATTATCGATCAATCCAGATAATCTCTCAGTCTCTTGGAACGGCTGGGGTGACGGAGTTTACGGAGCGCCTTGGCCTCGATCTGGCGGATGCGCTCACGGGTGATATTGAATTCTTTTCCCACTTCCTCCAGGGTTCTGGTTCTGCCGTCGTCCAGGCCGAAGCGGAGCTTCAGCACATGCTCCTCACGGGGAGTCAGAGTATGGAGCACCTCGCTGAGCTGCTCACGGAGCAGCGCATAGGATGCCGCATCCGCCGGAGCGGGGGAATCGCTGTCTTCGATGAAATCTCCCAGATGGCTGTCCTCTTCCTCACCGATGGGCGTTTCCAGGGAAACGGGATCCTGGGCAATCTTCATGATCTCGCGGACCTTTTCGGGGCTCATGCCGATGACCTCGGCGATTTCCTCGGCGCTTGCCTCATGGCCCCGTTCCTGCAGGAGCTGACGGGACACACGGGACACCTTATGGATGGTTTCCACCATGTGCACGGGGATACGGATGGTTCTGGCCTGATCGGCGATGGCACGGGTGATGGCCTGGCGAATCCACCAGGTGGCGTAGGTGGAGAACTTATATCCCTTGGTATAGTCAAACTTCTCCACGGCCTTCATCAGACCCAGATTGCCCTCCTGGATCAGATCCAGAAAGAACATGCCCTTGCCCACATAGCGTTTGGCGATGCTGACCACCAGACGGAGGTTGGCCTCCACCAATTCCTGCTTGGCGCGCGCGTCGCCCTCGGACATTTTCTGTGCCAGAAGCAATTCGCGATCTGCATCCAGCAGCGGTACTTTACCGATTTCCTTCAAATACATACGCACCGGATCGTCAATGGCAAGGCCCTCCTGAGAGAGCACCTTTTCCATCTCCTCGGAGTTTTCCATCTGCTCCACTTCGGTATCGATATCATCAAACTCGGCGGGATTGATGTAGCTGGTGACCTCAATGCCGTTGCTTTCCAGCGTCTCGTACAGTTTTTCCAACTGATCGATATCGTAATCGGTAAAATCGATTGCTTCCATAATATCGTTGTTGGAAAGAGATCCTTTGGATTTACCCTTCTCAATCAGATCCCGCATATCCACTTTCTTTTCGCTATCCATGTTTCTTCCCCTTTGGTTATGTATTGTTTTCAGAGTGATTTATTGCATCGGGCGAAAGATCGCCTCGTTTTTTTCGGATAAAGTACAGAAAATCCCCGTCGTCCTTATTGCGGTTTTTCTCGTTTTCCTCCCGCAGTGCCCGCAGGGTTTCGTCAAACACCTCCGGTCCGTTGTCCGAGAGTTTCATACGGTCCACCCGCATTTTTTCTGCCCGGGACACCTCATCCTGGGAAAAGGTTTCGTTCAGCGACTCAAACCCGAAACCGCCAGCATCCTCGCCGGCAAGAATGGCGGCCAGCAGCCTCTGTCCCAGTCCGGTGGGCATATCCTCTCCGCTGACGGGTTTCCCGTCCACCGCCCGGCGGATGTATTCCCGGCGGAGCATGATCAGCCCGAGGATGGTTTCCTCAAAACGGGATGCCTTCGGCATTTTGGAAAAGTCCGGATTGACCCGGTCAGAGATGCCCATCCCCGCCCGATATAATTTTCCGGGGCGTGCCGCTTTGGCGGATTTCTGTCTCTTCTTTATGATGCGATCCACATCACGTTTTATACTATTCGGATCCAGAGAAAAGGCCTTGGCGGCACGGAAAATATAGACATCCCGCTCCACGCTGGAGTACACCGACGCGATTTTGCCGCACAGCACCTCCGCCGCCTTGATTTTTTCTTCCGGATCATCCAGATTGTACTGTTTGCACACGTTTTCCAGATCGTATTCAAACCGGGAGCGGCTTTCGCCCAAAAGCGATGCGAACTTCTTCGCCCCGAATTTCTTGATATATTCGTCCGGATCCTTGGCCCCGTCCATGCGGATGACTTTGGCATCCACCCCCGCATCGCTGAGAATACGAAGGGCTTTGCCGGTGGCGTTTTGTCCGGCGGAATCGCTGTCGTAAGCCAGCACCACATTGGAGGCGTATTTTTTGATGATCCGCGCGTGCTCCGGGGTGATGGCCGTGCCCAGGGTGGCCACGGCGTTTTCGAATCCAGCCGCGTGAAGCTGGATCACATCCATATACCCCTCGCACAGAATCAGCCGCTCCTCACACTTGGCTTTGGCAAAGTTCAGCGCGAACAGATTGCGCATTTTTTTGAACGCCGGTGTGTCCGACGAGTTCAGATATTTGGGGGGCTTTCGGCCGTCGGGGCTTTCCTTCCCTTCCCCGATGAGACGGCCGCCGAATGCCACGATGTTCCCCGTCACGTCGATGATGGGGATAATCAGCCGGCCGCGGAAGATATCGTACAGTCGGCCGTTTTTTCCCGTTCCGCACAAGAAGCCCGTGGTCATTTCCTCATCCGTATAACCGTTTTTCCGGAGATGATCGCACAGATCGTGGAAGGAATCCGGGGCATATCCCAGGCCGAACCGCCGCACGATGGCGGGGGGCAGCTGACGCTGTTCGATATAGGCACGGGCCACGGCGCCGGTGCGTTCGTCGTACAGCCTGTCCCGGAAGAAGCGGGCGGCGCACACGTTCATCTCCAGAATCCGTTTGCGGCTGACGCCGCCTTCCTCGCGGATCTCGTCGTCGGGCAAGGTGATGCCGGCCCGTTTGGCCAGCAGTTCCAGCGCGGCCCGGTAATCCAGATTTTCCGTGCGCATGATGAAACTGATCACATCGCCGCCGGCACCGCATCCGAAGCAGTAAAAGGACTGGGTGGCGGGAAAGACCGTGAAGGACGGAGTCCGTTCGCTGTGGAACGGGCACAGGCCGTTCATATTGTTCCCGGCCCGCTTCAAAGTAACATAGGAGGAAATCACGTCCACGATATCCGAGCGGTATTTCAAATCTTCAATAATGCTGTGCGGGATCACGTTCTTTCCTCCTTGCTATAATTATTTAGTTGGGTGTGCGCCAGACGTTGGGCACAAACAGATCTTTATACAGATCGATGGCGTAGCGGTCCGTCATGCTGGATATATAGTCGCAGACACACCGCTCCACGGGATCCGTTTCCAGATTCCGGTAGTAGACCTGCGGCATCTTCTGAGGATACCGGATAAAGTATTCGTACAGGCGGGCCAGCAGTTCCATGGCCTTCACTTCCTCGGCCTTGGCAATGGGACTGTAGTATACGTTATCAAACAGGAATTTGCGCAGTTTGTTCGTAGCCTCACCCACCTCGGGCGTCATGCGGATCACCGGAGAATCCGTACTGCCCTCGATCACGGAGGACACCATGCGGTTGATGCGGACGCCGTGCTTTTCGCCCAGCACCTCGCGAATTTCCACAGGGATATCCTCAATGGACATGATGCCGGCACGGCAGGCGTCGTCGATATCGTGATTGATATAGGCGATCCGATCGGCGAATTTGACGATCACGCCCTCCAGGGTGGATGCCAGGTGATCCCCCGTGTGGTTGACAATGCCGTCCCGAACTTCCCAGGTAAGATTCAAGCCAGCACCGTCGTTTTCCAGTTTCTCGACCACGCGCAGACTTTGCTTGTAATGGGTGAACTCCGGTGAATAGCATTGCTGCATCACTGTTTCCCCGGCGTGGCCGAAGGGGGTGTGACCCAGATCGTGGCCCAGGGCCGCTGCCTCACACAGATCCTCGTTCAGCATCAGTGCGCGGGCAATAATGCGGGCGATCTGGGTCACCTCCAGAGTGTGTGTCATACGGGTGCGGTAATGCTCGTCCACCGGAAAAAGGAACACCTGCGTTTTATGGACAAGGCGTCGAAACGCCTTGGAATGAATGATTCGATCCCGGTCCCGCTGGAAATCCGTACGGTTGGGACATGGGGTGCAGGGATGGTCTCTGCCGCGGGTATTTTCCGTAAGAAACGCATAGGGCGACAATGTTTCGCGCTCGCGCTCGCAAAAAATGCTGCTTACTGTTTTTTCCATAGACACTCCGTCATACACATTGATGGATTACAGGTATTGTACATATAATATACGCAAAAAATCTCTTTTTTACTTTTTTCGACCCTACCTATACAATGCCGGCAGGTCGGGGGCGTTCTTCGTGTCCAACGATTTCTGCTGTCACGCGGCCGTTCGTCATCTCGGATAAAGCCCGCATAAGCTCCTCCGCCCGCGTGCTTTCCACACCGACAGTCAGCGTCACTGCATCATCGTATTCCGTATTGTCCTCTGTCACGCCCAGTTTCGGTAATGCGGCCGTGATTTTCTGATATTCGGAATAACTGCACCGCACACGAAGAATAGCAAAGTCCGTCATAGTAACGATGCCTGCCGTCTCGATGGCCAGCTTGGCCGATGCGGCATAAGCACGCACCAATCCTCCGGCACCCAACAGGATGCCGCCGAAATAGCGGGTGACCACCACACACAAATCGCTGACGCCGGACATTTTCAGTATGTTGAGCACAGGAATTCCTGCCGTACCCTGAGGCTCGCCGTCATCGGAATAGCGAGCAATGGCTCCGCCGGACAACTGATAGGCATACACATTATGGGTGGCATCGTGATATTTGTGCCGCATTTCCTCAATCAACTCCCGTGCCTCCGCCTCGGAGGCCACGGGAGCGGCGGTGCCGATAAATACGGATTTCCGCTCGATCATTTCCGCCGATGCACGCTTTGCCAGCGCCAATCGGGCCACGGATGCTTCCGCCATCACCAATCCTCCTCGTCGTCCTCTTTGCAGGCTGTGTTTTCCGGCACGATCAGATATTCTTTCAGTTTGCCACGGGTCTTGGCATCCACGGTGGCCGTCACGCGGATGCCCTCATCCACGTACTCCATCTGCACGTCATGGGCCAATGCGTGGAGCAGATTCACCGCGCCGCCATCGGAATACGGAATCAGAAACTCCGCCCGGGAGCGGCCCTCCGAGGCGATTCTCTCCAGCTTTTCAGTGAACTCCTCCATGCCCTCCCCGGTTTTCGCGGAGATGAACACGGACTCGCATCCGCCCTGATCGGCGATCCGCTTCAGAAGCATCTTCTGCTCCCCATCGGCGATGAGATCGCATTTATTGAACACCAAAAGCACCGGCTTGCCCGATGCGCCCAATTCCGTGAGCAGATCGTCGGTGATCTTGAGTTCATCGGCAAATTCCGCCCCGGAGGCGTCGCACACATGGAGAATCACATCGGCCAGCGCCGCTTCCTCCAAAGTGGAGCGGAACGCTTTGATCAGATGATGGGGCAGATTGCGGATGAATCCGACCGTATCCGTCAGCAGGAGCTTCATCCCCGACGGAAGCACATACTGTCTGGTGGTGGGATCCAGCGTGGCGAACAGTTTGTCCTCCGCCAGAATCCCCGCCCCGGTCAGGGCGTTCAGCAAAGTGGATTTTCCCGCGTTGGTATAGCCCACGATGGCGCAGCGAACCAACCCGGAGCGATCCCGGGCAGCACGCATGGTGGCGCGGGAAGATTCCACCTTCTCCAACTCCTCCTCCAGCATACGGATGCGGGATTTGATCCGGCGGCGATCGATTTCCAGTTTCGTCTCACCGGGGCCGCGGGTGCCGATACCGCCGCCGAGACGGGACATCTCCGTACCCTTACCCGCCAGACGGGGGGCCGTATAGCGAAGCTGTGCCAGTTCCACCTGCAGACGTCCTTCGGAGGTCACGGCATGACGGGCGAAAATATCCAGGATCAGCATACTGCGGTCCAGCACTTCCACCTCTGCCTCGATCCGCTCCTCAATGGTGCGGATCTGGGAGGGGGACAACTCGCAGTCAAAGACCACGATGGACACATCCTCTGCCAGGCAGAGATCGGACAACTCCTTCAGTTTCCCGCTGCCGATACAGGTTATGCCGTCCGGCTTATCCCGCATCTGGGTAACGGTGGCCACCATCTCTGCACCGGCCGTGTCCAGAAGCCGGCCTACTTCAGCGAGGGACACAAGGCATTCGCGCTCTCCCCCCTGGGGATAGATGGCGCACGCAATGGCACGGGGCAATGCCTCCGGCGTGTCCGAAAACAGATTTTTGTTCATAGTACCTCCCAAAAGAAAAAACGGATAAGAAGCCGAGGGATCCCCGCACTTCTTATCCGATTTCGAACGAAACAGTCAATTATTTGCCGGACATAGCCAGACGCTTCTTGAACTTGTCTACGCGTCCGCCCACATCCACAAATTTCTGCTTGCCGGTGAAAAACGGATGGCATTTGGAGCAAATGTCCACACGCAGCTCGCCGTTCGCATCGCCTTTTGTCGAGCGGGTTACAACAGTCTCACCGCAAGCGCAGCGAACTGTTACTTCTTTATATTCCGGATGAATTCCACTTTTCATTGTTACACCTCTCTCTACAGATATTCATATGTCATGGATTATATCACATCTTCCCGGACAAATCAAGACCTTTTTTGATTTTTTTCAAATTTTTGTTTCGATTTTTTCTTTCAGACGGCGGATGATCTTCTTTTCCAGCCGGGAAATGTAAGATTGGGAGATGCCCAGCATATCCGCCACGTCCTTTTGGGTGCGCTCCGGGCCCCCGCCGAAGCCGTACCGCATTTCGATAATCATCCGCTCCCGCGGCTCCAGCTCCGCGATGGCGCACCGGATAGTCTTCTCGTCCTCACTGCGCTCGATGTCCCGGCTGACGGAGTCCTCGTCCGTTCCGATCACGTCGGAGAGCAGCAGTTCGTTTCCGTCCCAATCCGTATTCAGCGGCTCATCGATGGACACCTCCCCCCGCAATACCGACGTTTTCCGGATGAACATCAATATCTCGTTCTCGATACAGCGGGAGGCGTAGGTGGCCAGTTTGATATTCTTCTCCGCCCGATAGGTGCGGATGGCCTTGATCAGGCCAATCGTGCCGATGGAGATCAGATCCTCCAGGCCGATCCCCGTGTTCTCAAATTTACGGGCGATATACACCACCAGGCGGAGATTGTGCTCAATCAGCACGGATACCGCCGCCTCATCCGTGCTCAGGCGGGCAATAGCCGCCGCTTCTTCCTCGGCGGATAAGGGCGGCGGCAGCACGTCCGCCCCGTTGATATAGAAATTCCCGTTCTGCCCGGCGGCGTAGTACGCCATCATCATGCGCCCGATCCATGCACGCACGATATTCCGCAAGTCAAGCAATTTTCCCGAAATGATCATTCCCTGCTCCTCCGATTCGCTCATAATTATAATAAGGATGCGGGCAAAAGAACCCCGCATCCGCCATAGCCGTCCCCCGCCTCCCGATCCACGCAGATGACCGCACTGCGGCACACCGATGTTTTGCCTCGCCGTATATGTACTTCCCGGCATAAGAATCCGTACAGAATCCGTGTGCCGTCCGCCCCGCGCATGGGCACGGCGCGCACGCCGGGCGACAGCCCGATGCCATCGGTCACTTTTCCCGCGAACTTTCCATCCACCTCGCCGGCGGCAAAGGTACGGGCGTCGGACGCGCGGATCAGTATCACGGGCAAGGCACTGATGGGATCCCTGAGCAGATTGCCGCTGTCGATCAGCGCCCGCCCCGTATACTCGTTCTCCCCATAGGAGAACGATATCTCCGCATATCCCCGCCCGCCGCGGCGGGAAAGAAGACGGACAAACAGCACCGCGGCGGCAATGGCCATGGGGAAATCCGCTCCGGCGGTATCGGGTGCCGCCCCGTGGAACAGTCCGCTGAACACCGTCATAAATCCGCCGAGGAGGGCGCCGATCCCCCACACGGAGAACACAGTGCGGATAAATCCACCCATGCCGCCGCACCGGCCAAAGGCGATCCACCCCATGGCGCAGGACACAAGAAAGGCAATACCGGCACCGAGGATGCCCTGCCATGTCAGGGCCGTGGCCAGCACGCCGTAGACGCCGCCCAAAACCGCGCCGGCCAGCATCCGCTTCGTCTTCGCCGGCATAGCCAACAGGCGGGCGGCGGCGAAGAGGGACAGATAATCCATACTGAAATTGATCAGGAACAACACATCCGCATACAGTACCGTCTCCATACATCCCCTCCTCGCTTATGTGTCATTATATCGCTTCGGCGGTGAAAAACCTGTCGCATCCGTGGGGGAGATTTTGTTGATTTGCCGCAAAAAAAGATGCCGCACAGGGTGCGGCATCTTTCATCGTATATGTATATTTATTTCCGGATAACGGCTTCGAGACAGTTGATCTTCACGCCTTTGGCGGTGAAGTTCCGCTCGTATTCCGTCATGATGTTGGTCTCTGCACGCTCTGACGCGTGGAGATCCCGGGTGAGAAACGTAATCTCAAACGGAGACGCGCTCACGGTTTCCACCGAGTACTCAAACAGCCCCACGTTGTCCGTTTTGAAGCAGAACCGGCCGCCATCCCGGAGAAGTTTCTCATAGATGGCAAGAAAGGCCGGCGCGGTCAGGCGGCGATCCTCGTAACCGCTTTTGGGCCACGGGTCGCTGAAATTGGCATAGATCACATCGAAGGTATTCTCGCCGAACATCTCGGGCAGCATTTTGGCATCTCCGGACAGAAACCGGACATTGCCCCGCTGAGCCAGGGGGATATCCCAGCTTTCCCCGTCGGCGTACAGCATCCCGTCGGGGGTCAGCCATCCGCCGTGGGGGCCGAGACCGCCCAACTCCCGGCTGGCGGCATACTTCTCCACCGCCACCACCAGCACGTCATCCACTTTCTCCATGGCGAAGTAGTTGTAATCCGGGGCAGCCACGGACAACTGCTTGACAAAGTCGCCTTTTCCGCAGCCGATCTCCAGGCAAAGGGGAGCGTCTTTCTCAAAAACAGAGCGGGGATTTTCCCGAAGAATGGCGGGATTTGTACAAATCAGGGCAGAGAGGGCGGCAAGTCTTTCACTGCCGTGCTTTTTTTTTCGCATTCTCATATTGATATTTTCATCCTTATTTGGTAAAATAATATATCATACTGTGTCCATGTGCCGGAACAAATACCGGATCGGTACGTCCAAAGGACAGGCATTCGCCCTATCGGCACATAGAATTGTATCATATAATTTGAGAAAAATCCATACCTTCTTGATGAAATGAGGTGATTCGCAGCGTGAAAAAGGATGATTTTCTTCAATTATTGCATGATGAACTGATCCGTCACGGGGCCACGGCGGAAGTGGCCGACCACCATGTGCGCGTGATTGCGCAGACATTCACCCCGGAGGACATGGCACGGATTGAACGTATAGAGAACCCGGACGAGGTATCCCGCCTGGCCCAGGCCATCGTTATGATAAAAGCCAAGCCGGCGGAAAAATCCGCCCCCGCCGGAGAGCCCCGCGAAACCGTATCCGCCGAGGCTGTGCCCTCACCGGAATCTCCAGAGGTGCAATCGGACATTCCGCAGGATGACGACAGCGATATGAAGGTGTACACCGGGGAGCCGGTAGTGGCACCCTCTCCCCGACGGACATCCGCTGTGGCGGACGAGGATGCATTTTACGAAGATATGATCCGCGACGATGAGGAGGACGGCTTTGTCCATGCCGTCACACCGCGCGGCAAGCAGACCTTCTGGATCATTTTTGCCTGTTCTCTTCCTTTGATACTGGTTTTCCTTGTGCTGTACTTCAGTTTGTTCGCCGCTATGTTCACGGCTTTGTGTTCGCTGATTATCCTGCTGGTGGCAGGGCTGATCGGTGGGGTGGCCATTGGTGCCGCCATTTCCTTCATCTGCATCGCCTACGGCATCACTCAGCTGATCACCGTGGCATCCGCCGCTCCCGGTCTGTATGAGATCGGTCTGGGCATCTCCGTGGCGGGGATTGTTATGCTGGGCGGCATCCTTGTATACAATATGGCGATCCGACTGGTTCCGCTGCTTATGCGGCTGCTGGGCTCTCTCTTCCATTTCTGCACCGGAAAGCTGAAGAATCTGTTCCGTCGGGCAAAGGAGGCGTGCTACACACTGTGAAACCTACATCTATTATTTTTCTCGTCGTCTCCGTTTTGCTGATCATCGGCGGCGTCATCGCCTGTACCGTAGCCAAGGATATTGCGGTTACGGACGGCTATACTCTGTTCCACGATGCGGAAGGCGGCGGCACCTATGTCCGCCATGATTTCAAGTCATCGGACGTGAACAAGATTGAATTGGTGGTTACCGACGCCGAGATCCACATCTACGGCGGTGCGGAGGAATCCTATATCGAATTTTTCAATTTCCGGGACGGTCTGTACACGCTGGCCACATCCGGCAACACCATTTCCCTGGATGAAATCCCGAATCTGAAATCCCTTCTTTCGTTCAAGGGCGGATTCAGTTTTTCGGGCATGCGCTATTTCCTCCGTTTCGGCAACACGCAGCTTGGGCCCAAAAAGGTCAACATATATATCGGCGCCGACTCGGCGCTGAAGGTGATCTCCCTGTCTGCTGACAACGGCACGGTCTACGCGGAGAAGGTGGGCGTTCAGCTGGATCTGCAGATCACGGCAGATCGCTCCGTCACCCTGGTGGGCAATGACATCCGCACAGCCAGCGCGCTGACGATCGATGCCCCTTCCATTTCTCTCGACATGGAAGACTGCAGTCTGAACGAACTCTCCCTCAAGGGAACTCGCTGTGATGCCGACCTGGACCGCTTCTATTTCACGAATCTGAACACGGAGATCGCCACCGGCACACTGGACATCCAGGTTCCCTTCTCGGTGGAAAATTACAGCATGGATATCCGCGGCTCCGGCGGAAGCTGCACACTGAACGGAGAAAAACTGGCCCTTCCCTATGCGGCGGAATCCACCGTCGGTGCCCATCCGGGCAAGATTACCATTTCCGCGGGAAACGCCAATGTCTCACTGACTATCACGGAATAAACGATCCACGAAAGGAATAAAAAATGAATCATACCTACAAAACAAAAGGAACCTGCTCCTCTCAGATCAATTTGGATCTGGAGAACGGAATCGTAAAAAATGTACAGTTCACCGGCGGATGCAATGGAAATCTGAAAGCCATTGCCAAGCTGGTGGAGGGCATGGACGCACAGCGCGTGATTGATCTGCTGTCGGGCAACACCTGCGGCTTCAAATCCACGTCCTGCGGCGATCAGCTGGCCTGCGCTTTGAAGGAAGCACTGGCGGCGGAGTCCGCTTCCTGAATTGGAATACACTTTGACAAAATCACCTGTGCCGGGCACAGGTGATTTTTGTTGTTGGTCCCTACACAGGAATATTTATACAATATCGTAAACAATTCCGGCCTATCTTTTTAAAATTATTCATACACAGTTCATGCTTCCCCCGGGGAAATCCTGTATAATAGGATTATGACATTTTTCCGCAAAATCTGCGGTTTGCCGGAGGCCAACATGGTTCTCAAACGATTTATCAGTACAGCGATTGCCACTGCACTCCTGATCTCATCGGCGGCCTATCCCGTGTCCGCCGATACGCCATCCTCTCCCCCCGACAAAATTACCCCCGTTTCTTTTACCGACACGGCCGGACACTGGGCCAAGGATGCCATCGACCGATGGGCGTCTCTGGGCGTGGTTGTGGGGGAAAACGGGCTGTTCCGTCCCGACGATCCGCTGACCCGGGCAGAAATAGCGGTGATCCTTCAACGCATCATGCGCTACAAGACCGCCTCCCCGGATTATTTTATGGATCTGCGGGAGGATTGGTACATCGATGCCATCCAGAAACTGCGGGCGGCGGGTGTAATGCGTGGCGATGAGAACAACTGCGCCGCTCCCAATGCCACGATCACCCGGGAAGAGGCGATCACGCTGATCGCTCGGGCCTTTGATATTTCCGCCGCCAACGGCGAATTGTCCTTCACCGATGCGGAAGATATCGCCCCCTGGGCCAAGGGATATGTGACCGCCATGACCGAGGCGGGCTATGTGCGCGGCAGTGACAACAACTGCTTCTTACCCCGCGTTCCGCTGACCCGGGCGGAAGCGGTCACCATCTTCAACAACATGATCACTGCCTGCTTTTACGAAAGCGGCGAATACGACTACCGTCCCTTTGAAGGGCTGGCCGATTTTGTCATCATCGCCGCCGACAATGTGACGGTGCTCAACTTCGACATTGGCGGCAACATCATCCTGACAGAAGGGGTCAATCCCGAGACGATCCGGTTGAAAACCGTACAGCATTACGGGGAGATCCGGCAGTACACCCCCATAGGATTCACCCGCCATCTGAAGGTGGCGTCCTATGTAGTCCCCGTGAACGAGCATCTGCCCGTCTGCTCCTGGGATCCGTCCCTGTTCGTGAAGAATGACAAAGGCATCATGACCTACGCGGATGATTCGGTCACCACCTATTTCGGGGTGGACGTGTCCTCCTGGCAGGGGAACATCGACTGGCACAAGCTGAAGGCACAGGGCGTATACTTTGCATTCATCCGCGTGGGTTACCGCGGTTACGAAAGCGGTGTGATCAATCTGGACACCAAATTTGAAGAATACATCCGCGGCGCGCTGGATGCGGGCATCAAGGTGGGTGTGTACTTCTTCTCCCAGGCGCTGGATGCAGACGAGGCCCATGAGGAAGCCCGTTTTGTTCTGGACAAGATCCGGGGATATGACATCACCTTCCCCGTGGTCTTTGACTGGGAAACCATCGGCAGCGAAACAGCCCGCACCAACAACATCAAAACCGAAAAACTGTGCGAGGCGGCCAACGTATTCTGCAACACCGTAGCCGAGGCGGGATACATCCCCATGGTATACTGCAACCAGAATGTATCCCTGCTCTACTATGAGCTGAGCCGGATCCAGGCCTTTGATTTCTGGTACGCGGAGTACAAGGATCAGCCCACCTTCTACTACGATTTCGACATCTGGCAGTACGGAAGCACCGCCAAGCTTGACGGCGTGCCCGACGCGTTTATCGATGTGAATATCAGCTTCGTGGATTATTCCCAAAGAAAGCCGTAATAAGCAAAACCACCCGACAGCGAAAAAAAGCTGCAGCGGGTGGTTTCTATTTTTGCTTGGCAGGATTACTGCAGCCGGAACACATCCCCCGGCTTTACACTGACGGTATCGCCGTTGATAGTGAACCAAACCTCCAAAGCGGAGGGATTGTACACACGGGTACAGTCCGCATCCACCCGCAGCGAGCGCATGGCCTGCACATAATCCACGATCTGGATATTGGTGGCATACCACGTGTCGGGGCGGTGGGCAGCTTTCTTTGCAAACTCCTCGATCCGGTCCCAATTGGAGTCGTTGTTGAACTCGAAGCTGTGTCCCCAGATGTAAAACAGCCGCATGATGCTGTACTTATCCGGCGCGTAAAACGCGTCCAGCTTATCCAGGATATCCCCTTTATGATGGCAAGTGGGATGCCACTGCATGAAATCCTGGGGCAAGGTGAATCGGTGGGTGGCCACCGTTGTACGGGCATATTCCATGCCTGCGGCACGGCACAGGCGGATCACCCGGTCATCGTAATTCCCGAAAGGATAGGACATCCCCCGCACGATCGTGCCTGCCGCCCGCTCCAGAACGCGGCGATCCTCCGCGATTTCCGCAAGCACGGACACATCCGGCAGTTCCGTGGGGAACGGATGGGTGACCATATGACAGGAAACCTCATGTCCCGCGTAGATTTGGGGAATATCGGCCGCGGCCACTCTGCCCGGCTGATCCAGCTTGCCGGAATTCAAGTGAAACGTTCCCGCAATGCCGTTATCCCGAAAAATCTGCGCCAAGCGCACATCGGCCAGATTTCCGTCATCATAACTCATGGTGATGCAGTGGTGGCATCCGCCGGGAAACAGATTACAACGAATGGTATTCATGGTCCGCCTCGATTCTTTAGTGTTTGTTTCAGTGTATCACGCATTTCCTCCCTTTGCAATACCCGGTGCACAATTTGACATACGCAAAAAAATGCGGTATAATCGTATCATCAAGCACAGGGAGGACTTCCAATGAACATCGGCGACAGAATAACAGCGGCATTTACGGACACATCCATTCTGGGGGCAGGCGTTGCCCGGGTAGAGGATATGGCCGTATTCTGCCCCGGCGCGGTGGCCGGCGACACGGCGGAAATTGGGATCACTGCGGTAAAAAAACGGTACGCCGAGGCAAGCCTGATTCGGCTCATCACCCCGTCAGCCGATCGCGTACTGTCCGACTGCCCGGTTTCCGATGGATGCGGCGGATGCACATTCCGCCACATCACCTACGAAGCGGAAGCGAAATTGAAGGAGAAATCCGTCCGCGGCGCATTGCGCCGATGGGGCGATATTCACTGGGATCCCATCTTCACCGGCGCGGCGGATCACTACCGCAACAAGACCGTGTTCCATCTGGATGATTCCTACCACGCGGGCTATTACGCCGCCGCCACCAACTGCATCTGCTATCCGCCACAGGGCGGATGCCGGCTTCTGCCGCCATTGTTTGATTCGGTGGCAGGGGCCACCACGGCGATTCTGCGCCAGCAATCGTCGGAACTTCCCTTCCGGGCGCTGGCCATCCGCCGGGGGGCAGAGGACACCTTCACCGCCGTTCTGCACGCGGAGTGCGACAGTGATGACATCCGCCGTGCCGCCGCAATATGGGCAGAGACGGTCCAACGGGATTTTCCCCGGGCGGCCGGGCTATTCCTCGGCATCGGCATGCCGGAGGAGCGGGACGTACGGTATGAGCTGCTGTATGGAGAAAAGTATTTGACCGACCGTTTTCTCGGTCTGGAATTGCAGATCTCCCCGGCGGCCTTTTATCAGGTAAATCACGCCGTGGCGGAAGAATTATGCCGCACCGTGGCCCGCTATGCGGATCTGCAGCCGGGGGATGTAGCCGCCGATCTGTACTGCGGCACGGGCACCATCGGCCTGACACTGGCGTCCCTGTCGCCCCAGGCGACGGTGATGGGCATTGAGATCGTGGAAAGCGCGGTTCGGGACGCCGTTGCCAACGGGTCGCGGAATCATCTGTCCAACATCCGTTTCCGATGCGGCGACAGCGCCACAGCGGAGGCGGAGGGAATGCATTTTGACTGCGTCGTCATCGACCCGCCCCGGAAAGGATGCTCCCCCGAAATGATCGGGGCGCTGCTTCGCTTGAATCCCCAGCGGATCGTGTACGTATCCTGCAATCCCGCCACGCTGGCCCGGGATGCGGCATCGCTGGCTGAAGCGGGATGGAGTATCACCCGGGCACAGCCCTTTGACATGTTCCCCCGCACGGGCCATTGCGAGTGCGTGGTAAAAATGGAGAAAGAATGATGAAAGGACAGCATATGAAAATCATCAAAAACATCTTAAGGTGGCTGCTCACCGTGCTGATCCTCTTGCCGATCCTGCTCTATACGGGCATCGTGATCGCCAACAACTGCATCGCTGACAGCATAGAAAAGGATCTGCGCGCCATCGAATTGCCGGAAAATACCCGCCTGGTGGAATCGGTTTCCATAGCCGGTAAAATATTCGGCAACGGAAACGGGATGCAGTACATCGGGGTAATTCTGGTGGAAAGCGATATGTCCCCCGAGGAGTTGGAAGAGTACTACATGACCCACGGAAAGTCTGTCGGTGAATACATCTCCGTCCGCAAGCAGGACAACCCGGACTGGCTTGGCGTCCATACGTTTCAGCATTTTGACGGCGCGGGAAACTACTACGCCATCGACTGCATGAAAACCAACATGAGCCACTACACAGACAGCGGATTTCTATGGGAGTTGCTGGATCTGGATTTGCGCGGCCACTGAATAGTCAAAAAGCGGAGGGACATCCCTCCGCTTTTGTTATTGTAAGGTTAATTTGTTACATAAAATCTATTTCATAGCGCGTGCCGTTTGAGAACAAAACGCCATGGCTCAGCCGAATGCAGAGGATGCAGGTGTTGGGATCCTCGAAATCGTTGTGTCCGTTATCGATCCACCCGGAAAACACCTGCCGCATTTTACCGGCGATGTGTGCATTTTCCTCTTTGCCAAAGTAGCCTAAATTCACACCGGTTCCCTGGGCCGTAAACCAATCTCCGGCCATCGCCACGGTGGGATTTCGCTTAATCTGCTTCATTTTCCCGGACAACCCGTGGGTCAGAACATAAAAAGCGCCGTCCTCGTAAAAGGCATCCACCTCTCGGACATAAGGGATGTTGTCAACGGATGTTGCCAGGGCGATAATGCTGTCGCGGCCAAAACGCTCCGACAGAATGGCTTCTGTTTCTTTTGTTAATTTCTGCATTTGAACACCGTCCTCCATCATATGTTTTACAATCGTTCCGCATCCGATCAGCTCCACGCCAGGATCTGCCGGAACTGATCGGCGATCCAAAGCGACACAAGGAGCATGCCCGCCACATACAGAACCCGGCCCCACTTTTTCGGTATCCTCCCGGATAAAAAGGCGGATGCTGCCGTTGTGCACAGGGAAACAAACAGCCAGAACAGCGCCGTAAAGTCGTTGGCATTGAAATTGTTTTCGACTATGTTGCCAAAATCATCAATCACCGGACAGCCGCAGCCAAGCCATTTCACAATATACGCCTGATTCAGCCAGGCGTAAGGGAGGAACAAAACGATAAATAGCAACAGTGGCGAAGCAAGGATCGCCATCTTCTTAACAATCTTCATACACATCCTCCGAATTCCATTTTCACTGAATTGGACGGATCATTTACTCTTTCACGAATATAAGCGGCATTCCTTCGTCAATGATTGCTTCTCCTGCCTCCGTGCAAACAAAAGCAACCAGTCCATTGCTTTCATAGAGTTTTCCGCGAACTTCACCTATGTATTCTTCGTTTGTGCCGTTATCATTAAAATAATGGTATGTTAGGTACAGAATGATTTCACCGGTTTCATTGTCATATTCAAACGTGCCGGTATACCGGCCCCCCATATCTGTACCATCTGCATACGCGGAAAGACTAATTTCATTACCTTCCATCTGCACTGTATACACCATCATATATGCATTGGATCGATCGGTGGTATATCGTGCTTTCGTCATGATTTTGACATTCTCTTTGGAATAATCGCCACCTTTATATATATCTGCTGACCCACTCAAAAAACCAGTAATGTTATTTTCTGATTCTTCACAAGAAACGATACTTCCGTTTGTTATCGTAACCTTAAAAGTAACATACTGTTCTATAGAATTATCGTATTTCCCCCTGGTGCTGCCGAACACGAAATATACGATTCCATCTTCATAGGCCTGAATTTTTCCACTCCAACCGCTGCCCGTGTTTCCGTTTTCTCCATATATTGCAACACAAGTCCACGCACCGCCGTTTGTCAGCGGTTCCAGTTCGGGAGTTATTTCAGTCACACGATACTGTCGAAAGAAGGATTCTGCCATCAAGTCAAATCTGATAAATATGATTTCACCGTTTTCGCCGATTTCATATCCACAGTATGTCTGACAAGGAAGTTGTTGTCCGTTTGAATCCATCGTTGCATATATATTGGCATAGTTTCGTCCCTTGTTATCGGTTTGAAGGTCAAAGGTGTAATTATACGGTGCATCGTATTCGTAGGGTGCAGTATATCCGCTAAACCGATAAATTTTACCGTCTTGCTCAATGTAAAGCGGATAATCTGTTTTCACCCAAGTGTTCATCAATCCACTTGTAACATTTCGATTAAAATACAAAAGACAAAGTGCCCGCAACTCATCCAAATTAGCAAACTCATCCATCTTTACTTCTTGATATCGCTCGTTGTTATACAGAATTTCATTTTCGGCGTATGTTAATTTCCCATACCTTGTAAATAGTGAATATATCCATTCTGCCTTGTGATAGATATCTTCAAAAGACTGCGTGGCAATTTCTTGGTCCGCGACTGTTTCCTGTGGGGGTGTTTCCTCCATATCTGTATCCGTATTTGGTGGATTTACATCCGTATTGGGAGGGATAGTGTCGGAGCTCGGCTTGATACTCATACATCCTACAAGTAATAAAACGAGCGACAAAATGAAAATCGGTACAATAATTTTTTTCATACAACTTTACCTCCTTTGTATGTTTTCACCGAATTGGACGGGCGGACAATGGAAAAGTTCCACGTGCTCATGATTCTTTTATGGGGATTCCCCTCACCGCAGCCCGATCCCCGCCAGCACCTGGGTAGTGGTGATGCCGGTGTATGTATAGGTCAAATCCTCCGCCGCAAACGGCAGATCCACCTCGCCCGATAGGACGATGAGGGCGTAATTGCGGCGGATGCGGTCCGTGCTGTTCATAACGGAGGCACGGACGGAAGGCTTGGCAATCTCCTCCGTATGGGCGATCAGATCCTCCACATCGCCAAACTGATTCATCAGAGCGGCGGCGGTTTTCGGGCCGATCTTATCCACCCCGCGTATATTGTCCGAGGTATCCCCGGTCAGGGATTTATAGGATGCGTAGCGACTGGGATTGATGCCTAACTTCTGACGGATGTACGCGGGATCGCACAAGATGGAATGATCTCCCCGATACCGGAGCACGTGGACGCGGTCGGTGATGAGCTGGAAGAAATCGCTGTCCTGCGAGGCGATCACCACATCTGCGTCGCCGCCATAGCGGCGGGCGTAGCCGGCGATCCAATCATCGGCTTCGCACATTTGTGTTTCGCGGCAGCGGATGCCCAGGTAATCCAGCGCGCGAAAAATATCAGGCAACTGGGAAAAGGGCGTGTCCTCCTCGGGCACGTCGTGATAATCCGGGCGGTTGGCCTTGTATGCTTCATCGATTTCGGTGCGGGCGTTTTCGCACTCCCCGTCAAAAGCCACGAACACATGGGTGGGGGACACGGCACGGATCATCTTGAGCAGTGCGCCCACAAATCCCAGGGTTCCCTGGATGGCCTTGCCCCGGGAATTGGTAATCCGGGCCGGCATTCCGTAGAACATCTGAAAGAGCAGATTGCTTCCGTCCACGATGAGCAGCTTCACCCTTTGTACCTCCTATGTGTATTTTTTACGATTATTTTCAAAAACCGTTTGCTTTTTTGGACAATTTCGTGTATACTATAGTGTTCAGGATGGAGAGAGAACCATCCCCTTCTCTATTTATTATACCCTGCAATGATACGAAATGCAAGCGCCGAATCAGCCATACATAAGGAGATACGCCATGTTTGAAGCCATACTCCGCGAGATACAAAGTTACGACACGATCATCCTGCACCGCCACAGCCGCCCGGACGGAGACGCTCTGGGCAGCCAGTTCGGACTGAAATATATTCTGCAGGCCAGTTATCCCCACAAGGCCATATACGCCGTGGGGGATGATCCGGGTAACTACCGTTTCATCGGCGGGGGTGTCATGGACGAGATTCCCGACAGCACCTACGCAGGCGCGCTGGCCATCCTTCTGGACACGGGCTCCCCTGTCCTGATCAGCGATGATCGGTACCGCCTTGCCGCACGGACCGTGCGGATCGATCACCATATTTTCTCCGGCAAAATTGCCGACGTGGAAGTGGTGGACAGCACGTTTGAGAGCTGTTGTGGACTGGTTACCGAGATGGCCATAGAGAGCGGTCTGGTGCTGAACGCAGCCGCCGCCAAGGCGCTGTACACCGGCATGGTCACGGATTCCGGACGATTCCGCTACGACGGCACATCCGCCCGCACCCATCGGCTGGCATCCCGTTTGCGGGAGGAAGATTTTGATCCCAGCGAGATCTATCGGGATCTGTACGCCGACGATTATGAAAACAAAAAACGGAAGGCCCAGTTTATGCTGAAGGTGCAGTTCACGCCCAACCGGGTGGCCTACATCTACACCACCAAGGAGGAAGTGGCGGAATTGGGCATCAGCGTCTTCTCCGCGTCCCGGGGCATGGTCAATCTTATGGCCGACATCCGCGGCACGGATATCTGGGTGAACTTCACCGAGGACGAGGAAGGCATCCTCTGCGAACTTCGCTCCGGCGGGCCGAATATCAACCCCATTGCGGTGAAATACGGCGGCGGCGGTCACGCCAAGGCCAGCGGGGCCACGGTGCCCGATTACGAAACGGCCATGGCCATGCTGAAAGATCTGGATGACATGGCGAAAGGAGAGGAATAATGAATTACGAGATCAAAAAACAGATTCTGGACAAGATACAGGAGTACAGCCGCATTATCCTGTTCCGCCATGTACGCAATGACGGTGACTGCGTAGGGGCGACAAAGGGCCTGAAGGAGATTCTTCGCCTGACGTGGCCGGAAAAGGAGATCTACATCATCGACGCGGAGACGGCGAAATATCTGGAATTCATGGGGCCTGAGGACGAGGAGCTTCCCGATGAAATGTACGCCGATGCTCTGGGCATCGTTCTGGACACCGCATCCGAGTCGCGGATCTCCAACAAGAAATACACCCTCTGCCGCGAGGTCATCAAAATCGATCACCACATCCCGCTGGAGCATTACGGATCCATCGAATGGGTGGAGGAGGAGCGCTCCTCCTGCTGTGAGATGATCGTGGATTTCTACAATACGTTCCGGGATGTTTTGAAGATCAATTCCGAGGCGGCCACCCATCTGTACACCGGCATGGTGACGGATTCCGGCCGCTTCAAGTACAGCGGTGTGACGGGGGACACCCTCCGCAATGCGGCCATCCTTCTGGATGTGGGCGTGGACACAGATCTGCTCTTCGCCAGACTGTATCTGGAGGCCTACGAATATCTGAAGTTCAAGGCCCACATCTACGAGCGGATGCAGATCACCGAAAACGGCGTGGCCTACATCTACATCGATCGGGCTATGCAGGAAGAGTTCGGTCTGTCCCTGGAGCAGGCCAGCGCCTGCATCGGCAATCTGGACTCCATCCGCGGATGCATCAGCTGGATCGCGTTTATCGAAAGCGGAGATGAGGCCGGCACCATCCGCGTGAGACTGCGCTCCCGCTTTGTGCACATCAACTCCGTCGCGGAGAAATACCGGGGCGGCGGACACGCCTGCGCCAGCGGCGCCACCGTATACAATCGGGAGGAAGTGGACGCGCTTCTGGCCGATGCGGACGCTCTGGTGAAAGAATACAAGGAAACCCACGAGGGCTGGCTATGAGAATTCTGCTGACAAACGACGACGGACTCCATGCGGAGGGGCTAATCCCTCTGATCCGCTGGTGCCGCAAGCTGGGGGAGGTGATCCCCGTGGTGCCGAAAGTGGAGCAGAGCGGCAAAAGCCACAGCATCGATATCCACGAACCTTTTGAAGTGAAAAAGGTGCAGCTGGCGCCGGACATCACCGCATGGGCGGTGGATTCCACCCCGGCGGACTGCGTGCGATTCGCTGTTTTGGGATTGAAGATGGACTTTGATCTTCTGATCTCCGGGGTGAACCGTGGGCTGAATATCGGTCGGGATATTATGTATTCCGGCACCGCAGGAGCGGTATTTGAGGCGGGCAGTATGAAGATCCCCGCTATTGCCCTCTCCACCGATCCCGCGTCCTACCCCTGCAACGAGGCGCATCTGGACACGGTGTATGATTACTTCATGGCACACGATCTGATGGGCAAGCACAGCCTGTACAACGTGAACATCCCCAAGGATCCCGTCGGTATACGGATCACCCGGCAGGGCGGCCCCTACTACTCCGACGATTTTGATCCACAGGGCAACGATATGTATCTTGCCCGGGGAAAGAGCGTGTACACCGAGGGGCACGATTACGAGATCGACACCAACGCGGCTCTGCATGGGTACATCTCCATCTCCCCGCTGACGATCTGCCGCACGGATCTCTGTATGTTTGAGAAACTGCGGGAATTGAATCAGTAAGAAATCCCCCTGACGGTTTTCGTCAGGGGGTATTTTATCCATATGCATCAATCGGTTTCCGGCTCGAAAGTAATTTTGTATTTGTCCATGTAGTATAGTCTTTGTATATTCGTCAAACCTGTGGACGCTGCAGTGCTCATAATAGCTAAAAGGAGTATAATAGTTATGTTGAATGCTAATTGATTGTGCCGCAAATATTTTCTGTACATTCGCGTGACCCGCATGTAGAACAAGAAGGATGTTCCCACACCTGCAGCCACAACCGGCTTCGGCACGGATCTCTTCTTAGTGCGCATATTCTTGTGAGCAATAAATCCCATAATCACCGGTACAAGAATGACAGGCACATACAACAAGAGCACCGATATATGGACTCCTATCTCTGTGAAAAAATACATCAGCTCAATAAGACAAATATCCAATGTCCACATCGTACTGCGAACGAGGTTCATAATCAATCGTTCTCTGTGTCCATATACTTTGGACTTTAAGGAGGTAACGGAATACACCGTTATAATACAGAACAAATTGACAAGTACAAACACAAGGGGAATAAGAAGGAAGTATCCCTTGAACTTAAACCACGGATAGATACCGCCAATCAGCAACATTGCCACTGCTGTGATTGTGAGCGTCTTTTGGCAAAAGTATCGAGTCAGGACAGGACTGCATCCTTCCAATATGTAATCCTTGATGTTCTCCCGAAACAGGGCTTCGTCTCGCCTTTCCTTTTCGCTTTTCATAAAACACCTCCGCCACAAAAATTGACAGAACCTACTATATTCATTATACCACATCCACCCCGCATGTCAAGCGGGGCGGTTTTGAAAAAGGAGCTGCCCGGCGGGCAGCTCCTTTGGTGGGTAAAGATAATATGGGGTTCTTTCACAGGGAGGGAGAGACAACCATCTCAAACGCCGAAGTTTTCTCTCCCTCCCTACGTTCGCTTCGCGAACTTACCTTCCCTCACATCCTTGGCTTTCGCCTATGTGGGGATGGATAAAAGATATAGATGCATCATTCGGTTTCCGTCTCAAAAGTAATTTTGTATTTATCCATATAGTACAGCCTTTGTATGTTTAACAAACATGTAGACAATGCAGTACTCATAATAACCAAAAGGACTATCATAACGATATTGAATGCAGTCGGATTGTGCCGCAAATATCTTCTGTACATTCGCGTGACCCATATGTAGAAAAAGAAGGATGTTCCCAATCCTGCAACCACAACCGGCTTCGGCACGGATCTCTTCTTAGTGCGCATATTCTTGTGAGCGATAAATCCCATAATCAGCGGTACAAGAATAACAGGCACATACAACAAGAGCACCGATATATGGACACCTATAGTCATGAAAAAATGCATCAGTTCAATAAGGCTGATATCCAAAAACCACGTTGTACTAATAACGCAGTTCATGAGCAACCGTTCCCTATGGCCATAAACTTTGGACTTTAAGGAAGTAACGGAATATACCTTTATAACACTGAAAATATTAATAAGATCAAACACAAGGGGAATGAGAAGAAAATAACCCTTAAACTTGAACCACGGATAGATACCGCCAATCAGCAGCATCACCACAGCTGTGCCTATAATCGTCTTTTTACACCAGTATCGAGTCAGACGAGGATCACACCGTTCCAATATGTAATTCTTGATGTTCTCCCGAAACAGAGCTTCGTCTCTAATTTCCTTTGCGCTTTTCACAAAAACACCTCCGCCACAAAAATTGACAGAACCTACTATATTCATTATACCACATCCGTCCCGCATGTCAAGCGGGGCGGTTTTGATAAAGGAGCTGCCCGGCCGGGTGGCTCCTTTTGTTGTATAATATATTTATTTCTCAAAATTCACCCTGTCAAATGAATTCCCAATGAGTTTGAGAACAGCTGGATCGATAGCCTCGTCTAACACAATGAATGAAAACCGTTTGTCACTTGTAACAAAGCACTTCAAAGAATACATGTTGATAATACTGCCATTCATCTCCACCTTAGATTCAGAAAGAATTACACTGTTTGAGTACACTTCGCTGGTAATCAGTTCTATTTTTTCAATTTCAATGATGGATGATACTTCATCATAGACGCTTTTTCCCCAATCGTGTAGTGTACCAAGCATATAACAGTTCGACAGTGTAAAAGTATCCTTGTCAGATGAACCGTTTACAAAGTAAACAAAATCACCTTCTTGAATACACTCCCACTCTTGCGGAACATAGAATGAACCAATTTCAGGCAGTTCCACCAGCTTATATCCATCGTATTTACCTAAGCACGCTGTAAACGACATCAGGATCATCAGGATTACAGTTATTCCAATCACAAATTTTCTTTGTCGCATCATTGCTATTTCTCCTATTTATCAGAATCAAAAAGTTCCCCCGATTGATACCAAGACTTGAGTTCCACCTCCATTATACCACATCCACCCCGCATGTCAAGCGGGGGCGGTTTTGATAAAGGAGCTGCCCGGCCGGGTGGCTCCTTTTATTGTGGGTTGAGTTATGTCATGAACTTCTCTGCTATACCGGCAATATAATCGCTTCGATAATACGCTTTCTCTATCATCGATTTCTCTGCGGGAATAAATTCCTCCTCGGCATACCGCCGGATGTACGGTTCAATAAATTCCCTGTCGTATTGGTACAGGTAGTCACAGCCGTATTCAAATGCAATCACATTGCCGGAGGATATCATCCACTCAAATACGCCGATCAGAACAGGATTCTCTTCACAACGGTGCAGATCCCGGAAACGGACGGTGCGCGGTTTGCCATCCTCCATGAAAGACACAGATGCGCTGTAGTACACATATACTGTCGTATTTCCAACGGTATGCTCCGTTATGTCGTGCGGAAACACCGGCGGATATTTTTGGAACATGGGATCGCTTTCCCACCAGTGTAAGGACGATACTTTTTTCTGATCCCGGTACAGATCAGCAAACACTACATCCAGCACTTTGTCCTTAGAATATCGTCCGTCCATCCGGTACACAGTCCACTGCTGATCATTGCCTTCATAGAATGAACCGTCCATTGTGTATCTGGTATGCGCGCCTGCCCCCACCTCCACAATGCGCTGGTAGTTGTCCGGACAGATAAGAAGCTTGCAGAAACACATGGCCATAGCCACACCACACAGGGCTATGAAACGAATGACCGTTATCGTTCCTTCGCGTGTACGGGCATAAGCCGCAGTACTTTTGTATACATCCGCCTTATCGATCGAATACGGCAAACAGCGCCCGTGAGAATATAATAGCACACCACCGAGTATTGTATCAAATAGCAAATCCCAGATGCTTTGGATGAACACCGTGTTCAAGCCAAACTGCCACAGATAGGGGCTGTCCGCCTCCAATTTCGACTCGATTGCTTTGCAATTGTCCAAAGCTTCTGTACTGATACCGATTTTGACTCCCAAAAGCACCGCAAAAATGGCAACCGTGGCAAGGAGCAGCTTCTTGTTTTTGAAAACAGAGTTTCCTCTCCCGACAAGGATCCAATACACCATTCCCCACCACAGGACGGTGCACACGTCGCGGCTGATCAGGGGAAGATAATCTCCCCAGTATCCTGCAACACAGTCAAATGCCATTTGCACGGTCAACAATGCAAGCAGACGCCCAAACGGGAACCGTGTATACCATGCGCCGTCCTTTTTGAAGATTCCTAAAGAAAAGACGGATTTTCCTCGGGTGAAAAAGACAATCAAACAGAAAAAGTAAATCGTGTGGTAGAAAAAGTTCACAAGGAAAGCGAGAATCTCATCTGGCATCAATCGCCCGCCTATGTTTATGTAGTCCAGGATATGTCTCGGGTACGAGGAGCATTTCCAAAAAGTCACGTTCAGCAAAATAAGCGTGACAAAATTAAACAGAGCCGGGTATTGCTCTTGTACTTTTTCTTTTGCCATAGATGTCGCTCCTTACAGTTTATGTCTTCATTATACCACATCCGTCCCGCATGTCAAGGGGGACATTTTTCGTTAGCCCCGCAATCCTCCCCCATCCCGCATGAAGTGCCGGCGGACTGCATACACTGTTGCAAAGCGCAT
The DNA here is from genome assembly GCA_045539595.1 of Eubacteriales bacterium. Lineage (GTDB taxonomy): Bacteria > Bacillota > Clostridia > Oscillospirales > CAG-272 > SIG701. The sequence continues at coordinate 101,854 of JAZQFQ010000058.1, forward strand.
TTTGGCAGGTGATATCATGAATCGTTCCCTATCCCCCTGGCAATGGATGGGATTTGCCGTAACCTCGCTGGGAGGTACGATACTGCATTATTTATACGATTGGCTGGGCGGCGCCCCCTGGATCGCCCCCTTTTCCGGAGTGAATGAATCCACATGGGAGCACATGAAGCTGCTCTTCTGGCCGATGTTTCTCTACGCTCTGGTGCAGAGCATATTCTTCCGTGAGCGGAGAGATTTTTGGTGCATTAAGCTGCGGGGGATCCTTCTCGGGCTTATCCTGATTCCCATACTCTTTTACACGTACAACGGCGTGATCGGCCCGTCCCCCGACTGGTTCAACATCGGGATTTTCTTCCTGGCGGCAGCGGCTTCGTATATACACGAGACGCGACTGTTCAACGGCGGGGCGGTGCGATGCCGATGGGCAAAAGGGGCGCTGTTTCTCCTTTGCGTGATCGCGGCACTGTTTGCGGTATTCACCTTCCGCCCGCCGGAGATGGGGATATTCCGGGATCCGCTGACGGGCGGATACGGAATCTGAGCACCGCTTGCCGCGCAATATATCCGACAATTCACACCGAAACGTATTGACAACGGGATAAAAATCGACTACAATGCAGATACAACCTACCGGAAAGGAAAGCACAATGGCCAAACTATATTTCAAATACGGAGCCATGGGATCCTCCAAAACCGCCAACGCGCTGATCACCAAATTCAACTACGAGGAGCGTGGTATGCGGGTTTGGCTGATCAAGCCGGCCATGGATACCCGGGACGGCATCGGCACGGTCTGCTCGCGCATCGGGCTGTCGGCGGAGGCGTACGCAGTCCCCCGCGAGGCGGATCTGTATGAAACCTTCCGGACGCAGACGGATTATCACGTTATCATTGCGGATGAGTGCCAGTTTTTCACCGCGCCGCAGATCGATCAGCTGCGGCGGATCGTGGACGAATTTGATGTGCCTGTGCTGTGTTTCGGCTTGCGCACGGATTTTCTTACCCATCTGTTTGAGGGAAGCCGCCGGCTGTTTGAGGTGGCAGATTCCATATCCGAGATCAAAACCATCTGCTCCTGCGGCAAAAAAGCCATTGTCAACGCCCGCATCGACGGGGATGGCAGAATCGTCACAGAAGGCGGGCAGATCCTTCTGGGCGGCAACGATTCCTACATAGCCATGTGCCACAGCTGCTGGAAGGCCGCCATTGAGAGGCAAAAGAAAAACGGGAAATAGCAGAAAACCGGCAGCCGTTTCGGCTGCCGGTTATTGTTTGCCTCTCCGCATTGCGTTCAAGTGATCGCATTTGATTGTTCGGAGAAAATATTTGCAAGTCAGTTGACAAATCGGTACAGGAATGTTATACTGTAATCAGCGGAAGATTCCTGCGTCCGTGCACGCGCAGGTGTTTTCGGCAATCATCGATTTTCCCTATAAGATATGACATTTTTGTAAGGCAGGCCCGACCTGCCATGACGAAAGGAGAAAACCATGACTGCTCGGTTTGTAACATTTCTGCTCTATACTCTTCCAAACATCTTTTGGTCTACTCTGGGCATCGCTTTTGCGGTACAAAGGTGCAAGGAATTCGCCCAAAAGCCGTTTGTATGTCCCAACTGCGGCAACACCTTTCGCGTCAGCTGGCAGCGGCTGCTTTTCCACCTCATTCCCCTTCTTGCCATAAGAAAAGCCCCGCTGAAATGTGTTCACTGCGATCGGAAAGACTTGTGCCGCTGGAAAGAAGAGGCTCCGTAATCCATTACACGATACATAACAAATCAAACGGAAGCCGCTTCCGGCTGCCGTTTGTTTTATTTGTTCACATTGCCACGTAAATCAATTACTTGTGCTTCATCTTGTAGTAGTGCCCGGCAAAGACAAGGAACATAATCACATACACCAGCAGAATCCCGCCGAAAAAAGCGGCAAGCATATAATTTCCGTTGGCCATATTCAGACAGAACTGGGGCAGAAGGCAGGCGGTGAAGATAACCAGCAGCGGCCTGAGACGGCTCTTATACACCCGTCCCATCATCGCTGTGCGGGAATCCTCATCATTGAAGATCTCCTCCCCCTCCCGCATGTCGGCGGCACGCTTGCGGAAATAACTGTAATCGGAATAATCCTGGATATACTCCCAGCCGCAATCGGCAAACATGGTTATGTATTCCTCTTTGGCAGCATCGGTCTGCGGATTGCAATCCAGCTGATACACCACATCCTCCGGGGTACACTCCTCAAAATGATACATGCCCAATCCGCTGACTTTCACAAATCGCCAGCCGGATTTGTGCATATCCCGCAGGTAGGATTCTTCCTTTTTGTGATTGAATATGGTAAAATACCGGAATTCTTTTTTCGTTTTCATATCAGATCTCCTCCTGTATGGATCGGTACAGCCGACATATGCGCTTGCGCTCCAGATCCAGCACTTCCCTGCCCAGATCTGTGATTACATAAATCTTTCGTTTTTCCTCTTCCCGCACAAAGCGGATCACCCCGTCCTTTTCCATTTTGGAAAGGCTTCCGTACATGGTCCCGGGTGCCAGGCGAATTTCCCCGCCGGTCATTCTTTCTACCGTCTGCACAATGCCGTATCCGTGGTTTTCCTTTTGCAGGCAAAATAGAATATAAAACCCGGTTTCCGTCATAGGTACATATACTTTTCTGGTATGCGCGTCCATTTCTCCTCCATATATCGCACTGCGATGTATCGTGGTTATATTATATCGCACTGCGATACACTTGTCAATAGGAAAAATAAAAAAAGGCAGTTTTTGTGACTGCCTCTTTTTTTACATATAATGGAATCGCTTCCGCTTCGCGATCAGGAAGATGACGGAGAACACCACCGCCATGACCTCTGCCACGACGACGGACCACCAGATGCCGTCCAATTCCCAAATCATGGGAAGCAGGATCACCGCCCCCAACTGGAACACGAGGGTGCGAAGGAAGGAGATGATCGCCGAGGTGACGCCATCGTTCAGCGCGGTAAAGAAGCCGGAGGCGAAGATGGCATATCCCATAAAGGGGAACGATACGGCGAAAATCGCAAATCCGTGGACAGTCATATCCATCAGACTCCGGCTGTATCCCACAAAGATGCGGGAAAGCGGGGTGGCAAGCCATTCCGCCGCCGCCAGCATGGCCAGTCCGCTGATGGCCAGAATGACAATGCTCTTTTTCAAAATCCCCTGCAGCTCGGCATGATTTCCGGCACCGTTATGATAGCCGATCACCGGGGCGGTGCCCACGGAATAGCCGACAAACACGGCGGAAAAGATCATGCTGACATACATCATCACACCGTAGGCGGCCACGCCGTCATCCCCCGCAAACTGCAGAAGCTGGATGTTGTACAGCATGCCCACCAGGCTCATGGACACATTGCTCATGAATTCAGAGGAGCCGTTGGTGCAGGCTTTCAGGATGGCTTTGCCGTCGAATCGGGTCTTTCCCAGCCGCAGAATACTGCTGTTTGGCCGGATAAAATAGATCAGCGGTACAAATCCGCCCACGAACTGGCTGGCGGCGGTAGCGATGGCCGCGCCGGCCAATTTATATTCCTGCGGCAAAAGGGTGACCAACACCGCATCCAGCACCATATTGGTGATACCGGCGGCGATGATCACAAACAGGCCGATACGGGGCTTCTCTGCCGCCACAAAGAAGCTCTGGAACAAAAACTGCAGCACCAGAAACGGCAGAGCGCACAAAACGATCCGTCCGTACAAGACGCAGTTTTCCAGTATCTCCCCCTCCGCGCCCAGCAGGGCGGAGATGGGCCGAAGAAAAACAAAGGCCGCGGCGGCGAACACCACACCCAGGGCGAACGTCACATACACAAAAAGGGAGAAATACCGATTTGCTTTTTCCTTATGACCGGCACCGAAGGTATTGGCCACGATGGCGGTACCGCCGGAGCCGAACATGAATCCCACGGTGGCAACGATCATGAGAAAGGGCATGATCAGATTGACGGCTTTGAAGGGAGTATCCCCCGCGAAATTGGAAACGAACAGCCCGTCCACCACGCCGTAGATGGAAGTGAATATCATCATAAGGATGGACGGCAAGGTGAACGTCAATAATTTTCTATAGGTAAAATGATCGGAAAGCTGGATTCTCATATTTTATCAGATCCGCTCCAGCAGAATCTCCGCCTCGGCGTTGACCGATCCGTCGGGCAGAACGGAGCGCACATAATAGGCACCGTCGTACTCGCCGCAGTACATCTTCACCATCTCTCCCAAGGGGGCTTCCTTGACGAAGCTGAACATGCAGGAGATCACACGGCTATGCTTCATCTCCGGCAGATAGGAGCAGAAGATGTCGGGATAATGGGTGTTATTCATGTGGCCGTTCCGATCCACATCGGCGTACAAAACGGTGCGCTCCCCCATCAGGCACAATTTTGCCTCGGTGGGAATGCGGAAACGAGCGGGCAGATCCAATTCCAGCGGGTCATCCTCAGAATAATGCACCGGTATCTCGCCCACCCGGCGGATCCGATGGGCATTCGTATCGATCAGTGCCCAGGCCGATGTGGCCTCGGCGATGATATCCTCTCCGCGGATGATACGGAAGCAGCGGTTGTATGTAACGCCCCGACTGGCCACCGCCCAGGTCTGGCTTTTGATCACATCATGGGCGTGAAGCGGGGCGTAGATGCTCAGGCTGATGCGGCTGAGAATGAAGGAATTGCCCTCCGCAAACAAGGCTTCGTAAGAGGGGCCCTCTCCCGCCATGTGCAGATTGGATGTATCCTGCATATACCGCAAAATACCGCTGGCGCTGACGATGCCGTTCAGATCGGTATCATGCACGTTGATTTTATATTCTTCCATCCACTTCATAGGGGCTCTCCTTTTACGCATAACTATCGGAATATTATAATGGATTCCGGCAGTTTTTTTGTCACACGCGTGAAAACATTTTGTAAATATTTCTTTTCCGCCCCGGCGCGTCTTGACAATTCCCTGCCCGCGTGGTATACTTTCAATTTGAGAACGATTCCCAAATTGGAGATAGAGCATGCCCTACATGACAAGTCACAAAAAACGGATTCTGGATTTTCTGATCGAACACAAGGATCATCACTATACCATTGATGAGATCATTCACGCGCTGTCTGTCGGAGACAAAAAGCCGGGCAAGAGCACAGTATACCGGCAGATTTCCGCCCTGTTGGAGGATGGCGTGATCCGCCGTTTTGAGGCGGCGGGTGCGGACAGTTTCGTCTATCAATACGCCGTCGGCGTGGGATGCGAGCATCATTTCCATCTGAAATGCTCCCACTGCGGAAATCTTCTGCATATGGAATGCGATCAGCTGCGGGAGGTGCGCCGCCACATTCTGGAGGATCACGGATTCCTCATCGGCGGCAACGCGGTCATTTACGGCGTCTGCGCGGCCTGTCGGTCTAAATCCGGTACGGGAGGCGCCAAAGCATGAAACGGATACTTTGCTTTCTGACAGCGGTCCTTCTGCTGCTGCCTCTCGTCGGATGCACCGCAGATCCCGCCCTGGATGACGGCCGGCTGCAGGTGGTGACCACCACCTTCCCCGCCTACGATTTCGCCCGTGCGGTGGTGGGGGATGCGGGCACGGTGACGATGCTGATCACGCCGGGAACGGAGACCCACTCCTACGATCCGTCCCCCCAGGACATCCGCAAGATACAGATGTGCGATCTGTTCATCTACGGCGGCGGGGAGTCGGACGCGTGGATGGACGCGATCCTTTCCTCCATCGACACCGCCGGCATCACGGTTCTGGCCATGACGGATGCGGCCAAACTTTTACAAGAAGATCACATCCACAACCCGGATGAGGAGGATTACGATCACACCGAGGGGGCATACGATGAGCATGTATGGACCTCCCCCGCCAACGCCGCCGCCATTGTGGGCGCGGTACGGGATGCGGTTCGGACGATCGATCCGGCCAACGCCGATGTGTACACCCGCCAGGCGGGGGCGTATATCGATGCGATCACCGCGCTGGACGCGGAATTTTCCGCCCTGGTACAGGGAGCACAGCGAAAGACCGTTCTCTTTGCGGATCGGTTCCCCTTTCTCTATTTTGTGGAGCGGTACGGGCTGTCCTATTACGCCGCCTATCCCGGATGCGCGGAGAAAACCGAGCCGGGGCCGAAAACCGTGGCCTATCTGATCGATATGGTAACCGCGGAGGGGATTCCTGCCGTGTTCTATACGGAGTTCTCCGACCAGCGGCTGGCGGATGCGATCTGCGAAAACACCGACGCAATCAAGCTGCTGTTTCACTCCTGCCACAACGTATCCGGGGAGGATTTCGCGGCGGGGGAAACCTACGTTTCCCTGATGCGCAAAAACCTGACAAATCTTCGAAAGGCTTTGTATTGATGGCTTTGATTCAATGTAAAAATGCATCCCTGGCCTACGACGGCACCGTGGTAGCGGAGCAGATCGATTTTTCCGTTCGCCGCGGAGAATATCTCTGCATTGTGGGCGAGAACGGCTCCGGCAAAAGCACTCTGGTCAAGGGGCTTCTCGGATTGATGAATCCCATCTCCGGCACCATCGAATACGGAGACGGGCTGACGCGGCAGGATATCGGCTATGTGCCCCAGCAGACCAATGTGCAAAGGGATTTTCCCGCCAGCGTGCGGGAGGTGGTGCTCAGCGGCACCATCGGTCGGGGAGGCCGCTCCCTGTTCTACACACCGGAGCAAAAAAAGACCGCCGCCCGCGCCATGGAACGGCTGGGCATCCGGGATCTGGAAAGATGCTGCTACCGGGAATTATCCGGCGGTCAGCAGCAGCGGGTGCGTCTGGCACGGGCGCTATGCGCGGCGGGACAACTTCTTCTGCTGGATGAGCCGACCACGGGACTGGATCCCATGGTAAGCGGGGATTTCTACGGATTGATTGAGGAATTGAACCGTCAGAACGGCATTACCGTCATTATGGTATCCCATGACATGGGGCCCTCTCTGCGAAGCGCGACTCATGTACTGCATATCAAACATCACCCTCTGTTCTTCGGGACGCGGGAGGATTATCTGGCCTCCGAGGCCGGCAGGAAATTCATGGGAGGATACGGTCATGCTTGAGAATTTTCTGTCCATGTTTACCTATCCCTTCATGATCCGTGCGCTGGTGGTGGGCACGCTGGTTTCGTTGTGCGCGGCTCTGCTGGGCGTCAGCCTGGTACTGAAGCGGTATTCCATGATCGGCGACGGGCTTTCCCATGTGGGGTTCGGTGCTCTGGCCGTGGCGGCGGTATGCCATGCCGCGCCGCTGGCGGTGGCGATTCCCGTGGTGGTGATGTCCGCCTTCTTCCTGTTGCGGCTCAGCGAAAACAGCAAGATCAAGGGAGATGCGGCCATTGCGGTGATCTCCACCTCAGCGCTGGCCATGGGTGTGCTGGTACTGTCCCTGGGAGACGGGGTGAACACGGATATCTACAATTATATGTTCGGCAGCATTTACGCCATGAGCGGCGAGGATGTGGTGTTGAGCATCGTGTTGAGCCTGATCGTGCTGGTGCTGTTCGTGCTGCTGTACCACAGAATCTTCGCTGTGACGTTTGATGAGGCGTTCGCCCGGGCGGCGGGACTGCGTGCGGGCATGTACAACATGATAATCGCGGCGCTGACCGCGGTGACTATCGTTTTGGGCATGCGCATGATGGGCGCTATGCTGATCTCGGCCCTCATCATCTTCCCTGCCCTTACCTCCATGCGGCTCTTCAAAACCTTCCGTCAGGTGGTGATCTCCTCGGCGGCGGTGGCGGTAGTATGCTTCTTTTTGGGCATCACCGTATCCTATCTGTTCGATCTGCCCGGCGGGGCCAGCGTGGTGCTGCTCAATCTGGCGGCCATGCTCGTGTTCTCTCTTTTGAGTATGATGAGGAGAGGAAAGAGGAAGGAATAAAATACATCGCTTTCCCATGCGACAAACACGAAAGAATAGAAAATAGCCTATACACAATTTGTATAGGCTGTTTTCTTATTTATCCCTTCAAGCCAATATCATAACGAAGAAGTTTATTTCAGATAAGGTTTGCCTCTGTTTTGACAAGAGTAGCAGAAAACTCTTGGCTTGTCTATCACTTCTCTGGCGAAAATCAGCAAGGCAATAAATGACGGGGTGGGGCTGAAATGATAAACCGTCTGCACTTCATCGTCCATTTCTATCTGCGTGGTGTACACCAAGCTGTATTTCTTCAAAATCTCCAATACCTTATTTGATTTTTCAGGTGTCATTCCCATGGTTTTCACAAGCAAAAGCGGCGTAAACGCTTTTTTGTGCTCCCGTTGGTGCAGCAGAACGCATGCATTAAAAACATCTTCATCGGAGAAATCTTTGAAAAAAGCAGGATAGTCGATACCATGGAAATATGCCGCGTCTGTATCCTTGGTTTCGGGCACAATCAAAAAGTATTGCAGCCGATTTGCCACACCCATTCGTGTAAAACCATGATCTGTCTCCACGGACGAGTAGTGCTGGGCGGTCTCATCAATTTCTTTTTCGTAGTCTTCAATACTGTTTCGTTCAATCAGATGGATATCATCCATGAGGGCCCGTTCCATATCCCAACAATAATTGAACACTTGCTTGAATCGCAGGTCATAGGGAGTGTTATTCACTTTTTCAATAAGCGCAGACTGCAAATCGCTGTAATCCGTAATATTGCGCCCAAATAAGAAATCCACGGAAACCGCAAAGAAGTCCGCGATTTTGGGCAAAAGATCCGTATCCGGAACACCTCCGTTTTCCCATTTTGAAACTGCCTGTGTGCTTACACCTACATATGTCGCGAGTTCTTCTTGTTTTATTCCTCTTCCTTTACGCAAAGTGGCGATCTGTTTGCCAATTATCTCAATACCCATAAAGTATCTCCTTATGTATTTTCTAAAATAACGGAAAGCTGCTTTCGTTGTCTTTATCATATCACAACGCGCAGTTGATTTCAATGGAGGCGGCATTGATGAAATCAACTGCCGTTTGATTGAAAACCGAGTATTCACAAGTTTTTCTTGTCGAGGGACGTCGAGGGCGCCGTCCCCTACCGATAAAACGGAGAGAGTAAGTGAAGAGACAAAAAATGTGATTGATGGAACAAAAAAGGATCGCCCGCAGGCGATCCTAAAACGCTCTGATACTATTTCCGAAAGCGGCATGCTGCAAATCATGCCGCTTTCGGATTGTCACAGACGCAAGGTTTGGGGATGGTCCTCCCGCGGCGGAATCTTGCTCTCCCACAATCTCCGCCTGTTATTTATATTCTGCAGTCTGCTGTCTTTGCTTCAGCACTTCATTGAGCTTTTCTGTATTCCTCTTGATGATAGAATAAATGATCGCCCAGATCGCAAAATAGCCAGCAACGAATATGCCTGAGAAAACCAAAATGGGAGTCACACCCCATTCCAGCCAACCGTTGAGCAAATAAGTGGCCAGATAACTGATATATAACACGCCGCCGTGAATCAGGATGGCCACCATCAAAGGCAATCGTTCGATCTGGTAGATGACATTCATGCCGCCCGCAATAAAGGCAAGTGCGGATAAAGAAAAAATACCAATGCAGACTTGGTTGACCGTTAACGTCTCCACAGCAGCAGTCTGCTGCAGGATCCAATATACTATCGCCAATACGATAGGGCCCAAACCGCAGGCGATCAAGCCGCGGCGCAAAAATTCTGAAACAAACTTCTTCATACTCTCTCATACCTCCGTCTGATTTCCGCAAAGCATCGCCTGGAGACATACTCCCTATATCCGCACGCAAACACGGCATCCACGCCACCGCTGAATACCGCATCAAAGCGCAGAATCCGATGTTCATTGGCAAGAGTAGATTTGTTAATGCGGATGAAATAAGAGGGCAAAACATCCTCTAAATCGCGAAGCCTGTCCTTGAGCGAATAGCGGTTACCTTTCGCGTCAATGGCAATCACTTTTCTGTCAAGAATGGTAATACACTCTATTTCCTCAAACGCCAACTTCCGCATCTCGTCATCTCTGTACCCCATCATGTAGTCCGCACCGGAATAACTGCAGACAAGATTTTCAATCTGCTGTGTCAGCGAGGAGGGGGCGTGAACGATTGCTATGATTTCCTCGTCTGCGTTTTTGTCGATAATAAGTTTATATTTCATCGCCCGGGCTCCTTACTGTTTTTTCATTTGCCAAAGAAAGCAGAACACAGCCGCCACTGTTATCAGCGCACTGTACAGAAGAATCGGCAGAATGTGCGAAACTGCACCCTCCAAGTTTCCGTTGAACAATGCTTTTTCCAGTTCTGCTGCGTGAACGAACGGAAGCGCATGGGCAATTCTCTTAAAAGTACCGCCCACAAGATTCAAATCAAACCAAACGCCGGAAAACCATGCGGAAAGATTGGTAAGCAGTGCTCCGCAAATACCGCCGACCTGCTTTACGCCCAAAATACTGCCGCACAAGAGTCCCAATGCAATATTGAAAATCGCCATAGGGATGATACCCACAACGGCATAAACCATGTTTACGCTGACAGTCAGTCCCAAGGGAATCGCAAACAAATAGCAGATCACCGTCTGCCCGAGGGCAATGGGCAGGATGGGCAGCATATAGCCTAAGATAAAGTCAAATCCCGTCAGCGGTGTTGTGTACAATCGTTGCAGGAAGGCACTTTCCCGGTCTTTGGCAATCAGAGTGGCGGAAAAAAGTGTCATAAACGACAGTCCGAATACGGTAATGCCGGGGGTCAGAGTGTCGATTTCAAACAGGCTCACCGGAATGTTGGCCTGAATAGCACTAAGGAGCAATAATAAGACCAAAGGAAATCCCAAGCCGAAGGCAAGATTGATCGGATCGCGCAGAATTTCTTTCGTACATCTTTTGGCAAAACTCATCCTTCTCATACCGCATCCTCCTTCACAATGGAAACGAACGCTGTTTCAAAATCGCTTGTTCCGGCACGCTTATTCAGTTCTTCCACCGTTCCTTGCGCAAGAAGACGGCCGTTTTTCATAATGCCTATGCGGTCTGAAAGTGCCTCGGCTTCCTCCATATAGTGCGTCGTCAGGATAATCGTCACTTTTCCTTTCAAAGAGCGAATCGCTTCCCACAACTCGTGCCTTGCAATGACATCCAAACCAAGCGTAGGTTCGTCCAGGAATAGTATTTTTGGTTCGCTGATCCATGCCATGGCTATGCTGACACGGCGCTGCCAACCGCCGGACAGCTTGCCGGCTTTCCTCTGAAGAACACTGTCCAAGGAAAATTGCTTGGATAGCTCCTGAATCTTTTCTTTCGTTTTTTCCCGGGAGAATCCGTGAATCCCGCAGATCAGCTCCAGATTTTCCTTTACGGAAAGATTGGGAGCAACCGCACTCTCCTGGGGAGATACACTAATCAGCCGCTTTACCTGCTTCGACTCCTTTGTAATGCTGTGGCCGCCCACGATAGCATCCCCGTCCGTAGGTTTGGTCAAGCAGGAAAGCATTTTGATAGTGGTGGTTTTTCCCGCACCGTTTATACCAAGCAAAGCGAATAATTCACCCTGCCGTATTTCCAAATTGAGCTTATCTACGGCAGTCCGGTTTTTGTACTGTTTGACAAGCTGGATTGTTTGAATTGCCTGCATTTGTGGTATTCTCCATTTCGGTTTTATTTGCATATATCATTATAGCAAATACACAAAGCGAAATGTTCATTGTTGTCTGTTCGGTCGTTTTCCGTGTCTTATCGGTTCAAGAGGGAAAAGGCGACACCCGGCTATCCGCCAAGTATCGCCAATTTTTCTTCTCGCACGCCTGCACGGCTCCTATGTCAGTAATGCTTTCATACTGTCGCATGGGAAGCCGCCGCAGGCGATCCTTTTTGATTATCCCGCGCTCTTGGCGGCGGGCTTTTTCATCATGCCGGAATCCTGCCGCTGGGCCATGACCAGCCGCCAATAGAATCCTTTTTGCTCAAGCAGTTCCTGATGGGTTCCGCACTCCACCAGCTTGCCCCGATCCAGAACGATCAGCCGATCCGCGTTGCGCAAGGTGGACAGGCGGTGGGCGATGGCGAAGGTGGTACGGTTTTCCGTCAGTTTATTGATGGCATCCTGGATCAGTTTCTCCGTTTCCGTATCCAGGGCGGCGGTGGCTTCATCGAGAATCAGAATCTGGGGATCGTGGATCAGCGCACGGGCGATGGCCACGCGCTGTCTCTCACCGCCGGACAGAGAATATCCCTTCTCCCCCACCATGGTATTGTATCCCTCCGGCAGGCCGACGATGAAATCGTGGGCGTTGGCCAGTTTAGCGGCGGCCACCACTTCTTCATCGGTAGCCAGCGGCTTGGAGTAGCGGATATTGTCCCGGATCGATCCGGAGAACAGATGGGTTTCCTGCAGCACCACGCCGATCTGGGAGCGGAGCGTGCTCTGGGAGATATCCTTGATATTGACCTGATCGATGGTGATGGCACCCTCCGTCACGTCGTACAGACGCATGAGCAGATTGATCAGGGTAGTCTTGCCCGAGCCGGATTGGCCCACGATACCGATCATCTCGCCCTGCTTCACATCCAGATCAATATGCTCCAGAACGGGATTGTAGGTTTCGTAGCCGAAGGTCACATCCTTGAAGGAGATATCGCCCTCAATACGGATATCGATGGGCATGCTGATATCGGAGATCTCCGGCTGTTCCTCCAGAATCTCCAGCACTTTTCCGAGGGAGGTAAGGAAGTTGGAGATATTGCGGGGGATGAAGGTGATATACATCAGCGGGCCGTAGATGATATTGGCGTAGGAATTGAACTGATGCAGTTCACCCACGGTCATGCTCCCCTTGAACAGCATGATATTGCCGTAGAACAAAATCAGATAACTGCCGAAGCGGACAGCGAATCCCAAGAGGGGGAAGATGGTATCGAACAGTTTTGCGTTGGATTCGCTCTGGCGGGAGGATCGCTCGGTGGCATCGGCAAAGCGCCGAATCTCCCGCTCCTCGCTGCCGAAGGTCTTCACCACGCGGATGCCGTTCAGGGTATCCTGCAGAAGCTGATTCACCCGGCGGTTCAGCATCCACGCCTTGCGGTTGCGCAGCTGCACCGTTTCCCAGAATTTGTAGATGAGAAAGACCACCAGAGGGATCGGCACAAAGACGAACAGACTCATCAGCGGGTTCATATAGAACAGCAGGAACACCGCCAGAATAAAGGACACCACCTGCACAAACAAGCTGGGCAATTGTCCCGTCATAAATCCCTGGACGGTACTGACGTCGCCTGTGATGCGGCCCATCAGATCGCCGGTGGATTTGTTGGAGATGGAGGACAGGGACAGATTCTGGATCTTCTCATACAGCAGCGCCCGCATCATGAGGGTGAATCTGTTGCCGGAGATCACGTTCAGTCGGCTCTGAATCACGTTCAAAAGCCGCTGGAACAAATCAATGGACACGATGGCGACGATGATGCCGATAAAGCCGCGCATGGCGGGACTGCCCGCCAGAACGGGACGGATGGCATCGTTGGTAATATAATCGTTAACGGCAGCGCGCTGAATAGCAGGGACAATAAACTGGAACGCCACGGAGAAGGCCGCCACGATCAAAGGAAACAGCAGCATGAGTCTCAAGCCTTTGGTCAGGCCCCACAGTTTTTTGTATACTTCCTTTTTGCTGCGGCAGAAGGGACACATCATGGTGCCGCGGACAAAGGGGCGTCCGCATTTGGGACAAAATCGCTCCGGCTCTCCGTTGGTCAGAGGATCCCCCGGCTTCTCACCGGCGGCGGCTCGCTGTGCCAACAGATCGCAGGCTTTGACGAGTACGGAATACCGGGGCAGATTGCGTCCGGAGATAAAGCGGCAGATCACGGTAGGCGATCCGTCGTACACCGTGAGGAAGGTACAGTTGCCGTACAGGACCTCGGTGGAGAAATCCCGGCACCGTGCCAGGGCAAACCGCCCCACCACCCGTCCGTCCAGAAGGCAGAATATATTCCGGTCCGTGACGGCGGTGAATCCGTTCACGAAGGATTCCCCGTACATATTGAACGGGACGCAGTACATAAGGGATTCGCCCTCCTGCAAGGCATTCTCCAATGCCTCCCGATCCTCACGGCCCAATTCATACATCAGTTTCATATAGGAACCTAATTCCTCTCATGAATTTGATCCAACGGATCAGATATACACCTCAATGCGGCGGTAGCTGGCCCGATCCAAGGCGGTGGGATCGGGGATCACAAAACTGTTGCCGTCCATATCGGATATGTAGATGCGCTGATCCTCCAGCACGCGGATATTGGCGAAGGGATTGTTGAGAACGAAGGACACTTTTCCTGCCGTGGTCTCCGCTTCCCAATAGGAATAGCCGAATTTCTCCTTCACGGAGTGGATTTTCAGGATCTGGGGCGTGAAATAGCGCACGCTCAACTCCTCATGGATCAGCGCCACGGTCGCCTCGTCAAAATCGCTCAGGTGGCGGATCATACCGATCTCGGCACCGCGGCCTTTCTTGCGGGTATCCGGTTCCCGCACGGACAGGAATTCCTCCGGTGCCGTGATGGGGAAGGAGCGAAGCACCACCACCCGCTCAAAGGTTTCCGTCTCCTCCCCGCCGATCAGATCCAGAGAGATCATCCCGCCGGCAGAGCGCCGGAAGCGGGCGTTTTCCGGGGTCAGGGCCACCGACGGACGGCGCTGGAACAGCTTGTCCGCGTCGACTTCTTCATCCTCTTCCTCTACCGTCCCCGCTTTTGGCAGTTCTTTTGTCTCATCGGACGGTTTGGGCGCAGGTGTATCTTTTTTCTCTTTTTCCTCAGACGGTTTTTCCGTCGGGGTAACTTTGGTCTTTTCTTCAGCCATAGTCATTATCCTTTCCCCGGTGTCACATACCGGAAAGAACCTTTTTCATTGCCTGACTTTGCAGTGTGTACAGCTTGTAGTACACGCCTCGCTTCTCCATCAGCTCCTCGCGGGTGCCTTCCTCGGCAATCTCTCCGTTTTCGATGGCGAACAGATAGTTGCAATCCTTCAAAGTGGACAGGCGGTGGGCGATAGAAATCGTGGTGCGTCCCTTGACCAGCTTGGCCAAGGCATCGCTGATAAGCCGCTCCGTTTCCGTATCCATGGCGGCGGTAGCCTCATCCAGGATCAGAAGCGAGGGGGAAAGCAGCAAAGCACGGGCAATGGAGATACGCTGTTTTTCGCCGCCGGAGAGGGATCGGCTGCCCGTTCCTACTTCGGTTTCGTATCCCTGGGGCAGCCGCTCGATGAAATCGTGGGCGTTGGCGGCGCGGGCTGCCTCGATCACTTCTTCCATGGTGGCATCCGGCCGGGCGTAGCGGATATTATCGGCGATGGATCCCCGGAACAGAAAGATCTCCTGGGACACGATGGCGATATTCTTCCTGAGGGACTCGGTTTTGATCTTGCGGATGTCGATGCCGTCCAGATAGATAGTGCCGGAGATGGTATCGTACATGCGGGTGATCAGATTGGCGATGGTGCTCTTTCCGCTTCCCGTATGTCCCACCAGGCCGATGTTGTCGCCGGCGTGGATTTTGATGTTCACATCCTTCAGAATCGGGCGGTTGGGATTGTAGTGGAAGCACACATTTTGGAAGGTGATATCTCCCTTCAAAGTCTCCAGCTCCACCGCATCCGGCGCATCCATGATGTCCGGATTAGCATCCAGCACCTCAAACATACGCTCGGCGGAGTTGATGGTATCCGTCAGCATATTGGTGAAGTTGGTGAAGAACTGAAGCGGGCCGAAGATCATGCCGATATAGCCCAGATAGGTGGTGAACTCACCGTAGGTCATGTCTCCGCCCATGACGGAGATACCGCCCACGCCCCAGATGGCCTGGGAGGAGATACCGATCAAAAGGCCCACCAGCGGGAATATGGTAAGGGACACCATGTTCACCTTCAGATTGGCTTCGTACAGTCGTTGGGAGTAGGAATAGAACCGATTGGTTTCCTCCGCTTCCTTAGCGAAGGCCTTGACCACGCGGATTCCGTTCAGGGAATCGCCCAGCATGGAATTGAGGGAGGAGGAGCTGCGCCACTGTTTTGTGTACATGCGCCACAGTTTGGGGAGCATGAATTTGAAGATACAGACGATCAGCGGCACGGGGAGAAACACGATCAGCGTCAGTTTCCAGTTCATGATGAACAAAAAGATGGTGAGGCCGATGAAGTTGAGGCCGTTGATGATCAGATTTGGCACGCCGTCAATATAGAAGGCGTTGATGCGATCCGCATCGTAATTCACCCGATTGATCAGACGGCCGGTGGGATTCTGATTGAAAAAGCCCAGGGACAGCCGCTGCATGGCGGTAAAAATATCCAGTTTCATCCGGCGGGTAACCCGGGTGGACATGGACGCCATATTACGGTTCTGGATGATACTGATTCCCAGAGAAACGAGGGCCAGACCGAACACCACGCACAACACCAGAATCAACTTCTCCCAGGTATGCCATATACCGTTTGAGGCAATGACCCGGTCGTACAGGATCTGGCCGTTGATGATGGGGGACAGAAGGGAGATGCCCGAGGTAGCCAGCATACAGATCAGGCCGATGCTGAGCTGCCATTTGAAGGGCTTGAAGTAGGCCAGCAGTCGTTTCATCAAAGCGCCCCGATCCACGCAGTAGGTGCAGACGCGGCGGCTCTGATCCTCATAGACGCGGCCGCACTTGGGGCAGCGCATGTTGAACTGATCGAAGATGGGATCGTCCTCTCCCACCTCCTCCCCGCGCAGAAGCCGCTCTACGATGTCAAGAAAGGCGAACAGCCTCTGTTTGCGGGAGTTGGTGCAGTATCCCGCGATGAACGCGGTACGCCCCCGATTCCACTCCTGCAGCGTCGCTTTCTTTTCTTCTTCCTCCATCCCCTCCGTATCGGGGCGAGGCGCATCATGCTTCTGCAGAACGATGCGGTTGGAGGAAGCAAAATTGTCCACGGCGGCATCGGTATAATACGTAAGATCCAGCGAATCCACATACCGCACAGCGGCGGCGTGGAGATGGGCGGTCGGATTGAGAATATCCGTTACCGTGGGCTTGCGCTTACGTTTCTGCATTTCCTTTTCGTCCAGATCGCTGCAAATGGTATCGGCATCGCCGAGCAGGCGGACGAGGGCGTGAGCGTGGTTGTCATAAAGCAGCCAGCTCTCTCCAAAACGGCCTTCCAAATCCAGATCCAGCCGGAGTGCGACGGAAATATTCTCCATCGGAATTCCGGCATCCTGTACCGCCTTTTCGGCGGCGGGGCTCAATCGGTCCAGCGGCAGCATGGAAAAAACACCACCTTTGTTATGGAATTGTCCCGAATGCATTGGCATGGGATAAAAAATGTGCTATACTATAAAAAAACAGATCAAAGGGTTAAAGCAGGTATACATATGGGCCTTTTCAAGAATCTATTCAAAAGCAAGAATCCAAACAGCAAGCGGTATCGCCGGGATATGGCGAAGCATCTGGACGGGCGCCCTCTCAAATGTGTTCTGGAAAAGAAAGAAGACGGCATTGAGGAAGTGATCGGCCACAGCGGTGCGATCCTGGTCAAGGGGGACGAGATCCTGGTATATGCCAGCCAGGATGTTCTTCTGCGCACGAAGATCGTGGATTTGTCGGCGTGGGAGCTTTTGTCCCTGGAGGGAGTGGTCATCACCGCGCCCGATCTGGAGCACGGCGGCCAGGTGCGTCAGCTGGTTGCCTACTACAAATACTGGCGGAACGTGGAGAACTGAAAAAGGCAAGGTGGGCTGCCGCCTACCTTGCCTGTAACGCTTCCTTCCCTTGTTAGACGGCGATCAAGAGAACGTCGGAAAACCGTATCTGCATCGTATTCTGATTGTATCCAGAAACAATTCGACTTGGGGAACCTCCGTGTTCATCGGTGCATCACCGGTAACTGCAGAAAACATCAAGTGCCTTTGTGTGTGTTCAATGTACCACACCCGAGAGGATTTGTCAATAAAATTGCCGAAATTTATTTTACTTTTTTTCGCGCCGATCCGGGTGCGGAAATCCGGCCAAAACATTCGAAACAGAAAATCCCGTATACGTTGGCTTAACAGTGATAAGGAACTAATTTACTTATCAACTGTTAGCTGACGGTTTCCGGGGTGCATACGGACAAAATCCGTCTGATTTCTAACAGGAAGTCAGACGGATTTGTCATTTTATAATGAATTATGGAGGACATACCATGAAATCTTTAATATCTTGTGCCTACAATATGGATAGCTGCTGTGTAGAACTGAAATTTACCGATGGTAGCATGATTGCCATTGATACTATTGCCGTGGAGAACGAGGTTGCCGACAATATGTATCAGCGGTCGGAACTTGACTATTTGATCTACAATGACCCGGTGGCGTATGCCGAGCTGATACTAAACGGCGATCCCAAAACCTATCTGAAAACCGTAACCGAATACAAGCCATTAGATTAACTACAAGAGTCGCAGTTCAAAATGAACTGCGGCTCGTTGCTCTTGTTCGTATAATGCACTATAACAAGAATATCGACAAATTGTTTCATTGTTATTTTCAACCGGATTTATTCAATATTTATAGCTATAAGATCGACCGTCTTTTGAACGGTCAAGCACTATACCAAAGACCTCGTCTACTACATTATGTTCGTAGATTTTTTCTGGAAGGTCGTCATCAACGATCCGTCCATCGTTGATAAGAATGATTTTATCAGAAAAAGTAAATGCCATTGGCAGATCATGCATCACAGCAACTATGCCCTTGCCGCTGTCGGCAAAACTCCTTAATATCTTCATCAGTTCCAGCTGATGAGCAATATCCAGATAGGTTGTCGGTTCATCCAAAAGTACATAGTCCGTTTCCTGCGCAAGAGCCATGGCAATATAAGTATTTTGACGCATACCACCTGACAGGGTGTGCAGAGATTTTTTTGCGTATTGTGCAATGCCCATCTGCTTCATAGCATCAATGGCAATCTCATAATCATGCTTTGAATATCGCCTTGGGTAGCTCAGATGAGGAAATCTGCCATGAAGAACCAACTGCTCCACGGTCATGTCGGGAGTGCTTTTTCCTTGCGAAAGATAAGCGATCCTGCGGGATATGTCATTTCGGTTCATTCCTTTAAGAGAAGTGCCGTCTATGGTGACATCTCCATTATTGATAGGGACAATACCGAGAATCGTTTTCAGCAGTGTACTTTTTCCGCAGCCATTCACGCCGATGATGCTGGTCAGTTTTCCTTTCTCCAATATAGCAGACACATCCTTTAAGACGGTTTGCTTTCCGTATCCTGCTGAAATATGATTTAGTTCAATCACGGCCATGTCCTCCTTTCCCCTTAATCAGAATAAACACAAAGAATGGAGCACCCAGATAAGCCATGATAATTCCAACAGGGATCTCGTATGGTGCAAACAGGGTTCTTGCTAATGTATCGCAAAGGCAGACAAACCCACCTCCATAGATGGCACACAGACCAATTAGATTGGAAGATTTGCTTCCTGCGACACGGCGGATCGCATGAGGAACCAGCAATCCCACAAAAGAGAGCAGCCCTGCAAGGCTGACGGCGCACCCGGACAAAAGTGCTGCAAACATCAGAAACAGCGTTCGCATAGACGATGTATTCAAGCCAAGCCCCTGTGCGTGTTCCTCTCCCAATGTTAGTACATCCAGTTCGTTGTGTAAGGTGCTGAGAACGATAATCACGCTTAGAACAATGACCATAGCCGGAATCAGTTTGGGATAAGTCACAGCGGTAAACTCACCGATCTTAAAATCATTGCTCATGACGCCGACTTCAGGAATCAATGTTGTAATCGTATCTGAAACAGCACCTAACAGGCTGTTCATAGCAACACCAATCAGAATCACAGTGCCTCTGGATGCGCCCCAGCGCTTTGAGCCGAAGCTGACGAGCATTACTGCTGCAAAAGCACCGAGGAAAGAGAATAACGACAACTGCCAACCGCCATAAATCCCCAAAGCTGTACAAAGGGTAACGGCAAGGCCGGCACCGGCATTGACACCGATGATGCTGGGGGATGCCAAGCGGTTTGCCAGCACGCCTTGAATCACTGCGCCTGCTACAGCAAGTGCTGCACCGCATATCATGGAAGCCAGTGTTCTGGGAAGTCTGGAATAAGCGAATATCCTCGTTCCGGCAGATGCGTTAAAGCCTTCACTGAAAGCATCCACGATTTCAGAAAGGGAAAGCGGTGTACTTCCAAGGATGATCCCAAGCAAACCTGCGACACCAAGAAATACAAATCCGAGAAGGTAAAGCCATTTTATTCTGTTATTTAGTGCGTAAAATTTCACTGAGTTTTTCATATGATTCTGCCCAATCTGCATTTGGTTTGATATTAAACAGTTTGCGGTCCATTATATGTACTCTGCCCTCTGTCACAGCCGCTAAGGTCCCCCATGCAGGATTTTCCTCCATCATTTGATAGAAATTATCCATTGCCTTTTGGGTGTCGTTGCCCATGGTCACTACAAAGATCCGGTAAGGCTCCTGCCGAATGATACTCTCCACGCTTAATGCTTCCAGCAACGAGGTATCGCTGTCGGCAATGTTGATACAGCCAAGGTCTGCGAGTATTTCACCAAGAATGGTTCCTTCGCTTCCTTTTGCTTTTACAGAACCGGAATGGGCACGGAGTAGTAAGACTGTTTTCTGTTCCTCTGTTAGCGGCTGCTCCGACATTTCCAGCTTGATCGTTTCGATCTGAGATTGAAGTTCCAAACCATTGCGTTCATACAGATCTTTTCTTCCTGTGATGTCCGTACAGATATTGAGCATCGCCAGATAGTCCTCAAAATTATCCACATCAAAATAGGCAACCGTGATTCCAGCGGTTTCCAGAGTTTCCAACATCTCTACATTAGAAGATGTAGAAGCACTTGCGATCACAAAGTCAGGGTTTGCAGAGAAGATCAATTCCAGATTTGGAGAGTGGGCGCCACCGATATTTACTGCATTTGGTAGTTCAAGCCCAAAATCTTCCCATGCATCCTCTGCCGTAGCACATACGGAACCGCCGGCAAGCATCCAAACATCTGCAAAGCTGCCAATAAGTGTCGCAACCTGCTGCGGTTCTTTCGATACCGTTACCTCTCTGCCGAGCGCATCTGTAAACGTAACAACATTCTCGTTTTGTGTGCTTTCACCGGAGATGCAGGCAGTTAATATACTAAGCATCATCGTCAAGCAGACAATGAAAGCGATGAACTGAAATAATTTCCTCATATTGCTCATAAACCTCAGATTATTATTGACATATGCTCAATTCAGCACTATAATATAAATGGCATATGCCATTTATATTATAGTGCTTTGATGGTGAATTGTCAATTACCGCAGAAAGGAAAAGAGTATGCCACGACCAAAGCGATGTAGAAAAGTTTGTTCTATGCCAAGGGTTTCAGAGTTTGCTCCTGTTGGTGAAGATGCTGACTTTGTTGTTCTGACAGTGGATGAATACGAAAGTATTCGTCTAATCGACAAACAGGGGTTTTCTCAAGAGGAATGTGCATCCTATATGCAGATAGCAAGAACAACGGCACAGCAGATCTATAATTCTGCAAGAAAGAAAATTGCGTTTGCCATAGTGGATGGAAAAGGACTTCGCATTGCAGGCGGTGACTATCGTTTGTGTGACGGAAAGGAATCCTATTGCGGCTGCGGAGGGTGCTCCCGACATTGCATGAAAAATGATTAACGAAAGGGATGGTATAAAAATGGGTATTACAAAGGATCAGATTACAAGTGTTAAAGGCAGAGGATTTCTTCTGAACAGAGGAACGGAATGCTTTTCCGGCAGAATCGTAACTGTTGGTGGGGTATTTACTCCGGAAGAACTCCATGCCATTGCGGAGTGTTCTGAAAAGTTCGGCAATGGCAAGGTGATTTTTACATCCCGCCTTGCCGCTGAGATTGTTGGCATTCCTTTTGAAAGAATTCCGGAAGCGGAAGCTTTTATGATAGAGCGTGGCCTTTACTTTGGCGGCACCGGTGCAAAGGTTCGTCCTATTACAGCCTGCAAAGGAACGACCTGCGTTTATGGTAATATAGACACCCAGGCTCTTGCCAAGGTCATCTATGATCGTTTCTACATTGGTATGAAGGATGTAAAGCTGCCCCATAAATTTAAGATTGGCGTGGGCGGGTGTCCCAATAGCTGCATGAAGCCCAGCCTGAATGATGTGGGAATTGAAGGCTGCAAGAAATTCTCCTTTGATCCGGAAATCTGCCGTGGCTGCAAAAAGTGTGCTGTGGCCGATAGCTGTCCCTCCAAGGCTGTGTCTGTGGTAGATGGAAAGGCCGTGATCGACGGAAGCAAATGTACCAACTGCGGTGTTTGTGTTGGTAAGTGTCCTTTTGGCGCTGTTCCCAAGGAAGCGGAATCTGTCTGCCGTATTTATGTTGGCGGAACCTGGGGCAAGAAACAGAGAATGGGAACCCTCCTTTCCAGCACATATACGGAATCCGAAGTGCCTGATATGATTGAGAAGGTTATGCTGTGGTTCAAGGAAAATGCCTATGCAAAGGAACGACTGGGTGCAGCTATTGACCGCCTTGGCACAGAGAAGCTGGAAGCAGCTCTGTCTACAAATGATTTGCTCGAAAGAAAAGAAGAAATTCTGGCAAAAGATATTCTTGCATGATACAGGAGGACAACAATATGAGAATCGCAATTACCTATGATAACGGGGACATCTTCCAGCACTTTGGTCACACCGAACAATTTAAGGTCTATGATGTTGACAACGGGGCAATTGTTGCTTCGCAGGTCGTTGATACCAACGGCAGCGGTCATGGTGCGCTGGCAGGTGTTCTTTCCGCACTGAACGCAGATGTGCTGATTTGCGGCGGCATTGGCGGTGGCGCGCAGATGGCATTGGCACAGGCTGGCATCAAGCTGTACGGCGGTGTCTCTGGCAATGCGGATGCCGCTGTTGCTGCTTTTCTGAATGGCAAGCTGGATTTCAATCCAGATGTACGGTGTAATCATCACGACCATCATCATGGGGAAGACCGCGTATGCGGCGATAATGGATGCGGCAGTCATAGCTGCGGCGACCACCATTGCCACGAATAAATAGAACAAAACAAAAAACTAAGAGCCGCAGTTCAAACGATAGAACTGCGGCTCATTCACATTATTCGTATAACCCGTTATAACATGGCAGAGGATAATTGGCTTCATATGTATTCCAGAAGATACATCCGATGATAAAACCGCTGTATTTTTCATCCTCGCAAGGATGGAGAGTACAGCGGTTTTGTATTTTCTAAGGAAGGGTGTCAAACTACATTTTACAGTTTGGGTAACATTTTCGAGGAAAATATGCGGGTGTCCAGAGGAATGCACTCCCTTGGCCTTGGGTTTCCAACAAGGGCGCAAGAGGTATATAAAAACCCGCCGCAGCGATCAGCTCCCGAATCGTATTTTCTCCATATCCAACTCAAATGGAATCGTCAATTTCTTCGGAAGCTCACTCATGGAGAGTTTCATAATTTGACGGATTGCGATTATTGCAAAGACTTTCGATCTGCTCAAATCGCCATCTGCCAGCTTCACAATCTGCGCTGTTCCGGCAGAAAAGTCAAAACGAATCTCTCCCCATTCATCGTCGTCGTTTGCATACCGATGTACTGCTTTGTACTCGTATGCAGCGGCGGCGATTTTTTTGTTTTTCTCGATCAGCTTCAATTCCACGACACCGATAACACCGGCATCTACCAGATGTCCCGTCAGCTTGTCCAACGCTTTCTTGTACGCTCGCTCCGCACCGCTGGCTGTGCTGCCCTCGAACATGACAGCAAGATCTTCAAAGGTGGGGCGTTCCTCCCATGAGCCGACACGTCCGCAGGTCATGCAGATTGCATTACGCTTTTCAAGATAGGTCTGTTCTTTGAAACGGAGCTTGTCAAAGGCAGCCTGCACCGCATCGGCACGAACACCGTTCCAGAGAATATCAGTATAGTTCCAACTATCGTCACGGGTCACATCCTCGCCCGTTTCCTCGCTGTCCTCGTCCTGCATGGTTGAGTAGAACGGAACACGGCTGCGGTTTTGTCTTGCAAGGGTCAGATACTCGGCGGCAGTTTCTTCGGTGCAATTCTGCTCGGCAGCATATTCGGCAATAACTTCCTTTACGCTCTTACCGGAATTGTTGTAGAGCCAAGCAATGCCACGGGCGGATTTGTACTCGTCCAGAGATTTGAATGAGCCTGCTTCTTCCTGTCGGCGGCAACCTAAAAGAGCGTTACCGATGAAGTGATGGGCATAGGTTAGAAAGTCTGCGCCCTTGTCGGGAGCGTAATTCTGCAAGCACTCCAACATGGCAAGAACACAACTGAGCTTGTAATCCAGAAAGCGCAGAGGGTCATATCGGTCAATACCCTCGGTCAGCAGAAAACGGTACACTCGCTTGTTCACCCTTGGCTCATAGTGATGGAGGAAGTATGTAAAGTAGGTCAGATCATTTTCACGGACAGCGGAAACGATGTAATCGTTGATGTCCTCCACCTTGAGCGGCGCAGGGTCAAGACGGAAGATGCGCCCTGCCTGTCGCATGGTCACAGCTCCGTCCAGCGCAACGAATTTTGCTGTGCTGATAGATTCATCGGTATTCCAGAAGCGTTCCTCGGACATTTGTCGCACCTCCCCTCAGTTTATTTTGAATATTCTTATAGGCTACTGATGTAATCGGCGTATTCCGCAGGATGATTGATGGAATACTCGCCGTGATACAGCTTATCCTTGATGAGCAGCGTGCTGCCCGGTATCATTTGATGCAGCTTTCGGGCAGAAGAAATCATATTGGATTGCTCTCTTGCGCCTACCACAACGGTTACTTTGGCAGTAGTTCTGCCGATTTCTTCCTTACAGGAATAGCTTGTATTGGCTTTCATAAATGCAATCATATCCTGCTTGGATATTTTACAGGTATCCTCATAATAATTCTGGAACAAATCTGACTTGATTTTTAGCGACTTGAACTGTAGCTTGGCAAACCACTTTTTCTTGATAAGTCCGAAACTCATATCAAACATTGGCTTTATCAAAGCATTCGTCAGCTTTGAGGGTATAACACAGGCACTCTCGATAATGGCATATTCGCAAAAGGACGGACGCTGTGCCAACATTTCAACCAAAACTTGTCCACCCAAAGACAAACCGCCTATCAGAAAAATATGTCCTTCCCAATGTTCATCTATGTATTGCAATAGAGCTTCTGCGTTATCTTCAATACTGGTAAAGTTCCGAGAACTTCCTGCATGACCATCCAGAATCGGGAGAATGACGTGGTATCTGTCTTTCAGCAATTCAGCAGCTTCTCTATAATTCCACCACGACAAACCGCCGCCATGCAAAAGCATAATTGTCTGTTGGTTTTCTTTTCCGTATTCAATTATGTTCAAGTTATCCGTTCTCCTTGCCGGTTAAAAAGGCATACACCCTGTCGTTGAAGTCTCTGGCTTCTTCATATGCGGCGTGTCCTAACTTGTCATACATATACATTTCGCAACCGAGCTTCTCCGCAATTTCGCCCGAAGCTATACCACCAACCACTTTGTCCTGTTGTCCACCGATTACAAAGACAGGACATTGAATTTTGTGTAATTCCTCAAAAGCATTACAAGTAAGACAAGCTCTTGCCAATTTTATAAAACGATTGACATCTTTCGGTTTTTGCATAACAGTCAGCAACGGCATCAATGGCTTATACCGCTTTACATAGGCATCGGAATACATACGGATTGCCATATCTTCCACAAGCTCTTTCATATTTCCTTGTTCAGTCAATGCAATCCATTTCTCAATTACCGATTCGACAACAGGATTGTTCTTGGACAGCGTAACGGCAAGCACCAATTTGTTTACCAAGTCGGGACGATCAATGGCGAGGTACTGTGCAATCATTCCACCCTGCGAAACACCAAATACATCAGCATTCGTAATTCCCAATGCATCCATCGCTGCAGCAACATCCGAAGCCATATCTCGTACTGTCATACCTTCAGGGACATCCGGTCTGCGATCAAACAGATACACTGTGTACTCTTTGGAAAAAAGACGATACATATGAGCAAGTGATACGGAAGCACCCTTAATGCCACGAGTGTTCAGTCCTTGAATCATAATTAAGCTTTTCTTGCCACTGCCGAAAGAAATAGTATCAATTTGCATATTATGTAGATTTGTTTTTTGCTCCTTTGCGTTGTAAATCATGATTATTTCTCCATACTCAAGTTTTGTTCGTTGCCTCATTAAACAAGGCATCCTGCGACATTTCCGTTTCATAGTTGCCCTTGGCATAGGCAACATCAAAAATCGCACGCTCCAATTTATCTTTCGCAAGCTGTTTCATCACAGCGGCGGTTTGCTCGTCCAGAGTGCCACGGCGGAGATACTGCGTAATTGTGTTCATGCGGCGTGTGTAGATTGCCTTGATGGGATGATCGTCCGCAAGCTCTCTTTGCTCTCTGCCTTTAAGGTTTCCGATCTGACGGCAGCTGCGTCCGAGCTTATCACCCGGCGCAAGTCCTCCGCAGTATTTGGTCTGTCTTGCATCGGTGGTCAGAAACCACTTGCCGCAGATGGGACATTTCCTTGGCGCATGACCGACGCACAATCCCTCAAACAAATCGGAACGGAACATTCCCACAAAGGAAACGTAGTGCATACGCTTTACAAGCTGCGGTATCTCTTTCTCCGGCATGACAGCAGACACATACTGCATTGTTGTGTTGGTCAACTGCATCCACATGGAATTGTCGGGAGATAATGCTTCGTCTTTGGGAAAATGCTTTGCAAAGGTTTCCGCATATCCCTCCGGTGTTCGCTTGCTGTCATGGAGCTTGTGGGCAAATTCAATCATGCCTTGCTTGAAAATCATCAGAGTACCGCCGAGTTGCGCCAGCTCACTTATCAGCTTTACGATGCCCACGCCCTTTTTGTACTGTTCATCAAGGGCAGCAGCTATTCCGATTTCCTGTGCTGCTTTTATGTTGGCAATGGCGTTCTCTGTGTAT